>QMOP01000032.1 GCA_003650255.1 Caldisericota bacterium | reverse complement strand
TCTGAGGCAGGAACAATAGAGGAGTTGATTGTTTCAAATCTTGACTACAACCTAACTTACTGGTTTGCAATTAAGGCATATGATGAGGCAGGAAATTATTCAGTTATGAGTAATACTTCAAGTTGTATGCCTGGTCAGCCTGGTGCAAGAGCAGCACTTGCAGTATATGAGATGAATGGCGAGGCAACTCCTTATACAAGAGTATGGACTGGTTCTTCATGGGGAGCAGAGACAGCAGGGTTAAATACAGGAAGTGCCAGTGTTCTTAAATGGATGGTCTTGAGAAGTTGTAATATTAAAAGGGATGAGAAGATTCTTGGAGTGATAGATGAGAATGGAGTTTTATATATTCAGAGATATGATGGATTAAATGATACATGGAGTAATATCGCTACAATTGACATTGGCAACACAACAATAGACGAATACAGATGTTTTGATATTGCCTATGAGCAGATTTCAGGAAGGTGTCTTGTTGCATATTCTAAATATGGAACAGGATATGAGATTGAGTATAAAGTGTGGTCATCAACAGCAGGAGATTGGGTGCAATCAGGAACTGTTGACCTTTATACTACTGGAGAAGTTTACTGGGTGAGACTTGAACCAAGACCTGGAAGTGATGATATAATGATGACAACTCTTGATGCAAATAATGATATTCATTCAATTCTGTGGAAGGATGGAACATGGCAGCAGGCAAGAATAAATACATCAGAAGCATCGGTAAATGCTCAACAGTGTTTTGATGTAAGTTGGGAAACACTTTCAGGAAAATGTATTGTTATGTGGGGAGAAGCGACTGCAACAAATTATGAAATTTTCTATTCAACCTCTAATTCATGGGATGGTCCTTTTTCCGGACCAAATCCTGCGGCAACTGTCTATTGGTTGGAGCTTGCATCTGATTCGTCATCAGATAGGTTGAGTTTTATTTCTCTTGATGCAAGTTATGATGTGTGGGTTGGAATATGGGATGGTTCATGGACCGCTGAAGAAAAGAACACAGATTCACCAGAATATTTGTATCACGTTATTGATACTGCATGGGAGAAGGATAGTGGAAAGTGTATGTTTATTCCCAGTTATGTTGAGGTTACTGCCGGCGCTCCAGGAGATAGGGGTGATTATATGTACTGGACAACATGGGACCCTGTAAATGGTTTCAGCGCATTGAATCAGGATTCAAATAAATGGAATGATACAGGTGGAACAGGAATTTATGGTTTCAGGCTTATTTCTGACCCGAATGTGAATAAGATGATGGTTGTTGGAATAAATGGAAATAATGAGATAAAGACAAAGAACTGGACTGGTTCAGAATGGGAAGCAGTAATAACTGTATTAAATTCACTTGCAAGTTCAAGCTATTCTTATGAATGTTATGCAATAGCACCAGATAGACATGATAATATTTTGCCTGAACTTGTTGATAACCAAGAAGGTGATGATACATGGAGAAATACAAGTGGATATTATGATGTTGATTTTTCTGATACTGGAGGGTCAAAACTTTCAAAATTTCAAATACAGGTTTATGATTCTCCAACAAAGGATAATTTAATTCTTGACTGGTCTGATGTTATTACAGGTATAAATCAGGACGATTATACAACAAACTGGCAGATTACAACTTCTCAGTTTAACACACTTCAGCAGGGATATAACTATGTCTGGGTAAGAGTTTTTGATGGAGCAGGAAATATAACTGAGTCGTCTGATTACTGTTTCTATATTAAAAAAGATACTGGAATTCCTACAATTGGAGATAATCAATTAGGTGATGATAATTGGTATAAAGATGATCCAGGAAGTATATTTGATGTTGATTTCTCTGATTCTCTTTCACTTCTTGATAATGCTCAATACTGTGCCTATTCCTCAACAGGAATGACAGGGACCCAGATTCTTGACTGGCAGAATATATTTGACAACCTGAATTCTGCAAATTATACATCAGATTGGGGAGTTAATTTTTCTTCTTTATCAACAGGCATAAATTATATTTCTGTAAGGGTTTTTGACAATGCAGGAAATTACAAACTCTTGAAAGATGTTTTTTATGTTAAGAAGGATACTGTTCCTCCTATAGTTGATGATTTACAGGAAGGAGATACAATTTGGCAGAGAACATCAGGAAAGACATATAATGTTGATTTTTATGATGCTCATTCATTACTTAAAAGTGGTCAGTACTGTGTATCATCCTCAACAGAACTTACAGGAGATATTCTTACCTGGACTTACATTGAAGGATTTATAAATATTTCAACTGATTCGTTCACAAGTAACTGGAGTGTTGATTTTACTGCTTTAAAGGAGTCCGTTACAAATTATATTTCTGTAAGATGTTTTGATGTTGCTGGAAATACAACAACACTATTAAATGTCTTTTATGTCTTAAAGGATACGACAACTCCCCAGATTATTGACAATCAGGAAGGAGATGATACATGGAGGTATACAGGAGGAACAACATATGATGTCGATTTTAAGGATACAAGAAGTAAACTTAAGGATGCCTATTACAAGGTTTATAAAGGAACATGGACAGGAAGTGAGGTTGTCATTGACTGGACTTTGATATTCTCAGATTTGAATAAGGAAGAGTACACAACTGACTGGGAGGTTAATTTTGATTCTTTGACAGCAGGATATAACTATGTCTGGGTAAAAGCAGTTGATTATGCTGGTAATGAGATTGTTTCAGATTCGTATGTATTTTATGTTAAGAAATCAACTGCTCTTCCTGAGATAATTGATAATCAGATAGGTGATTATATCTGGAGAAGGGAGAATGTTGCAACCTATGATGTTGATTTTAAATCAGGTGGAGAGGCAGAACTTGATTATTTTGAGACAAAGGTTACAACAGGTCCAGAGCAGACAGGAATTTTAGTTGATGATTGGAGAGTTGTTCAGTCAAGTTTGAATGTAACCTATTATGGGATAAACTGGCAGATAAGGAATGAGACATGGAAACTTTTAAAACCAGGAACAAATTATGTTTCAGTAAGAATTTTTGATCAGGCAGGATTGAGCAGTGAAAAAGTGGATGTCTTTTTCATTTTAAAAGATACAATTCCGCCGAATATAATAAATAATGTAGGTGGAGATGATGAATGGCAGACATCTCCAGGTAAACTTTATGATGTTGATTTTGAGGATAATTTGAGTAAACTTGATACTGCACAGTATCGTGCAAAGTCATCTACAGGTGGAGTTATAATTGACTGGACTGATATTTTTACTTCAACAAATGTTCCGTCATATACAGATGACTGGAGTATTAATTTTGAACTTCTCAAATCAGGAACAAATTATATTGATATAAGATGCTGGGATATTGCTGGTTCTACAAAGATACTGATTGATGCTTTTTACATAAAAAAGGATACAACTCCACCTTTTGTAATTGATAATCAGGATGGAGATGATATATGGAGGAATTCTGATCCAGGAGCAATTTATAATGTTGACTTTAAGGATAATGATTCACTTCTTGATAGAGCAGAATATATTGTTTATTCATCAACAGATATGCAGGGTAGTTTAATAATTGACTGGACAGTTATTTTTGACAATTTAAAACAGGATGAATATACTGACGACTGGAGTGTTAATTTCTCTTCGTTGACTCAAGGTTATAATTATGTTTCTGTAAGGGTTTTTGATTTTGCAGGACATATCTCAACATATACTGATGTATTTTATATTAAAAAGGATACATCTTGTCCTCTTATAGAGAATAATGTTTTGGGTGATGATACATGGAGAAGTTCAGGAATAAATTATGATGTCAATTTCTATGATACTGGCTCCCTTTTATATGATGCACAGTATAAGGTTACAACTTCAACAAATCAGGGTGGAGAAATTTTAATTGACTGGACTCCAATATTTACAAATTTAAATTCTTCCTCTTATACAACTGACTGGTCAGTTAATTTTAATTCTTTAAAAGAGGGAATAAACTATTTAAGTGTTAAAGTGAGGGATAATGCTTTTAATGAGAGTATCTTAACAGATGCTTTTTATATCAAAAAGGATACAACAATACCTGTTGTTTTTGATAATCAGGAAGGAGATGATATATGGAGGAATACAAGTGGAACAACATATGATGTTGATTTTAAGGATGCTGAAAGTGGAGGAGGACTTGATTATGCTCAATACAGAGTTCTTACATCAACAGGAGGAATAATTATTGACTGGACAGATATAACAGGTGTAAGTGGATATAATTTCACAACTGACTGGCAGATTAATTTTGCTTTATGTCAGGAAGGAACAAATTATGTTTATGTAAGGGCAGTGGACCTTGCAGGAAACACGACAAATTTTGGATTTGTATTTTATATGAAAAAGGATACAGTCCTTCCACAGATTACAAATAATGAAGCAGGAGGAGACAATACCTGGAGAAACTCTCCGAGAAGTTATGATGTTGATTTTTATGATGGAACAAGTAAATTGAAGGATGCATATTATAAAGTTACAACTTCAACAGGTGGTCTATTAATTGACTGGACATATATTTTTAGCAATCTGAATGATACTGATTATACAACTGACTGGAGTGTTGACTGGGATTCATTAAAAGAGGGATGTAATTATGTTTCAGTGAGGGTTATTGATTATGCAGGAAATGTTTATGAGGAAAGTGATATATTCTTTATAAAGAAGGATACAACTCCACCTGTAATTTATGACAATCAGGATGGAGATGATACATGGAGAAGTTCAAACTCTGGCATTTATAATGTTGATTTTTCAGATTTAGGTGGTTCACTGCTTGATAAATTCCAGATAAAGGTTACAACAGGTCCGAATTTTACAGGAATTTTAATTTCTGACTGGACTGATGTTATTATAAATATCTCATCTGATACATATACAACTGACTGGCAGATTCCTGATACTGTTTTTGATAATATGATGCCTGGTAAAAATTATGTGTCAGTAAGGGTATTTGATGTTGCAGGTTCAAGTTCTGTTAAAGTTGACTGCTTCTATGTTTTAAAGGATACAACACTTCCAAAGATTATTCTTAATTTTACTGGTGATGATACATGGAGAAAGGAAGGAGGCACAGAGTATGATGTTGATTTTGAAGATTATGAAAGTTCTCTTTCTACTGCCTACTATAGAATAAAATCATCAACAGGTGGAATATTAAAGGACTGGACAGTTATATTCTCATCTCCTGGAATAACAAATTATACAGATGACTGGACTGTTGATTTTAATTCATTGATTGAGGGAATAAATTATGTTGATGTTAAGGTGTATGATAATATTGGAAATTATAATGTTGAATATGAGTTATTTTACATTAAAAAGGATACAACTTTACCTTCTGTTATAAACAATGAAGCAGGTGGAGATTCAACATGGAGAAGAATCGGAAGAAGTTATGATGTTGATTTCTCTGACTATTCTTCAAAATTGAAAGGAGCAGAATACAGGGTTACTTCTTCCACAGGTGGGGTTTTAATCTCATGGATGCAAATTTTCTCCTCAACTGGAACTGATTTCTATACTGCTGACTGGTCAGTAGATTTTTCATCTCTTTTAGAAATAACAACAAACTATGTCTCAATAAGGGTTTTTGATATTGCTGGAAATACAAGGACTGTTACAGATGCCTTCTATATCTTAAAGGATACAACTCCACCAAGTTTTGTAAACAATGAGGATGGAGGAGATTTAACATGGAGAAAAGAAGGAAGAAGTTATGATGTTGATTTCTTTGATTATTCTTCAGGATTGAATGGTGCAGAATATAGGGCAATTAGTGATGGTGTTGAGGTTATTTCATGGTCAAATATTTCTGGAGTAGTAGGAAAAGAGTTTACAACTGACTGGGATGTTGATTTTAATTCTTTAAAGGATGGAGCAACAAATTATATCTCAATAAGAGTTTTTGATGTTGCTGGAAATACAACCACAATTCCAAATGCTTTCTTTATAAAGAAGGACACCACATTACCTGTAATTACAAATTATGAGGAAGGAGGAGAGAATATCTGGAGGAAGACACCGAGAAGTTATAATGTTGATTTTTCTGATTATGAGAGTGGATTGAGTGGTGCGGTCTGGAAGGCATATTATAACAATAATTTTATTTCAAGTGGTGAAATTTCTGGTGTTAGTGGTAATGAATTTACCACTGACTGGAATGTTGATTTTGATTCCCTTATTGATGAGGCAACGAACTATATAACAATTGAAGTTTATGATGTAGCAACAAACACAAACACACTTGAGAATGCTTTTAAAATCTTAAAGGATACATCTCCACCAAGAATCTTGAATTATGAAAGTATTGGAGATGATATATGGAGGAATTCAGGAACATCATATGATATTGATTTTCAGGATTTAGGTTCAGGACTGGTATCAGCCCAATATAAAGTCCATAAAGGAACAGATGAAACAGGTGATTTGCTAATTCCATGGACATATATTTTCCAGAATCTGAATCAAAGTTCTTACACAACTGACTGGCAGGTTTTATTCTCTTCTCTAACAGAAGGTTATAACTATGTAAGTATAAGATGCTGGGATAATTTGAATTCAACAAGAACAGTTATTGATGCGTTTTATATTAAGAAAGACACAACACTTCCTGTAATTACTGTAAATCAAAATACTTATGGTCCTTATTCTGCTGATCCTGGTAATGTTATTGATGTTGATTTTAGTGATTACACCTCAAAACTGGATTATGCTCAGTATATAATTTATGATTCAACAGGAATGCAAGGAACCCTTATTAAGGACTGGACAAATATTTTCACTTCCACAAATGTTTCAAATTATGATGCAGACTGGAGTGTTGATTTTGGTGCTTTACTTCAGACTCCTGCAACCAATTATGTTTCAGTAAGGGTTTTTGATTTTGCAGGAAATGTTAAAGTTTCAACAGATGCATTTAAGATTTTTAAGACAACTCCAACTCCTGTAGTTATTGATAATCAGACAGGAGATGATACTTGGAGAAGGACAGCAGGAACAACTTATGATATTGATTTTGAAGCTGCAGGTGGAGAAACCCTTGACTATTTTATGACTAAAATTTGTTCAGAACCAAATGAACAGGGTGAACTTTATCAGGACTGGAAGATTGAGGTGTCAAACATAAACTCTTCATCATACACAGTCAACTGGGAGATTGATTTTTCAACATGTAGAGAAGGAGTTAATTATGTGAGTGTCTGGGTTTTTGATACAAATGGACATAATGCTTTGGTTAGAGATGTTTTTTATGTTAAAAAGGATACAACTCCACCTGTAATATATGACAATCAGGATGGTGATAATACTTGGAGAAAGGAGAACAGTGGATATTATAACATTGATTTTGAAGATTCCTCTTCTGGTTCAGGAATAGATTATATCCAGTATAAGATTACTTCTTCAACAGGTGGATTAATTGTTGACTGGTACACTTTTCTTGATAATCCTGGTTATTCATATACAGATGACTGGCAGATTTTAAATTCGCATTTTGATTTGCTTCCTGGTGGAACAAATTATGTTTCAGTAAGGGTTTTTGATTTTGCAGGTTCATCTATTACTGTTTTAAATGCATTTTACATTCTTAAAGATACAGTTCCTCCAAGAATTGAGAATTTTATAAGTGGAGAGGATATATGGAGAACATCTTCTGGAACAGTTTACAATGTTGATTTTTATGATTCTGGTGGGAGCAAATTGAATTATGCGCAGTATAAGGTATGTTCTCTTCCAAATATGGAAGGAGATGTAATAATTGACTGGACAAATATTTTCAATAATCTTGGAAAGGAGTCCTATACAACTGACTGGGAGGTTGACTATTTTGCATTAAATCCTGGAACAGCGAATTATGTAAGTATAAGAGTATTTGACTATGCAGGTAGTTCAGATACAATAATTGATGCATTTCATATCTGGAAGGATTCTGCTCCTCCAATTGTTATTGATTTACAGGAAGGAGATACAAACTGGTATCAGGCAGATCCTGGAGAAGTATTTAATGTTGATTTTAGTGATTCAGGAGGTTCACATCTTGATAGTGCCTATTACATAATGTATTCCTCTCCGAATATGACAGGAACTCTTATAAAACCATGGACACAGATTTTCTCTTCACTCAATCTTGATTCATATACAGACGACTGGGCTGTTGACTTCTTCACTGCTCAGGAAGGATATAACTACATCTCTGTTAAGGTTTATGATTTTGCAGGAAGTTCAAGTATGGTTAAGGATGTTTTTTATCTTAAAAAGGATGTGAGTGATCCTTCAATTGATGATTATGAGGAAGGAGATGATACATGGAGAAGTACACCAAGGGCATATAATGTTGATTTTAAGGACCTTGGAAGTGGCCTTGATTATGTTCAGTATCAGGTATGGGATTCTCCAGGACAGAGTGGTGTTTTAATTAAGGACTGGACAACAATAGCATCAAATATAAATGATAATTATTATACAACTGACTGGGAGGTTGATTTTGCTTCATTAAAACAGGGGTATAACTATGTTTCAGTGAGAGCATATGATAAACTGGGAAAAGTTGGAACATTTGCTGATGTTTTTTATATAAAGAAAGATACACAACCTCCTACAATTACTGATAATCAACTTGGAGATGATAACTGGTATAAAACTGATCCAGGTGCAATATATGATGTTGATTTCGCAGATTCACTTTCTCTATTTACAACTGCTTATTATACAGTTTATCTTACAACATATATAACAGGTTCACCTGTTCTTGACTGGACTTTGATCACTTCCACAGAGACATCCTCTTATACTTTAGATTGGGGAATTGATTTTGATTCACTTCCCTGCGGAAAGAATTATGTATTTGTCAAAGCAAGGGATAAAGCAGGGAATGAAGTAATAAAAAAGGATTATGTATTTTATGTAAAGAAGGATACAGAAACACCTGTAATTTCTGATAATCAAGAAGGAGATTTTATATGGAGATGCTCTTCAGGAACGACATATGATGTTGACTTTTATGATGACAAATCCTTACTTGATTATCTGCAGTATAAGGTTGTATCTGGAACAGGCGGTCTAATCATTGACTGGTACACATTTGCCTCAGGAATAAATTCTGCTTCTTATACAGATGATTTCTCCCTTTCCACCTTACACTTTACACTTTTACCCTCTTCATACAGTTATGTTTCAGTTAAAGCAGTTGACAATCTTGGAAATACTGCGATACTTGAGAATGCATTTTACATTAAAAAAGATACAATCACACCAGTTGTTATTGATAATCAGGAAGGAGATGATAACTGGTATTCAAGTAATCCTGGAGGTATTTTTGATGTTGATTTTAAGGACAGTTTAAGTGGTGTTGCCACATGCTGGTATATAATCTATGATTCAACTGGAATGAATGGAACACTTCTTAAAGATTGGACAGTTATTTCTGAAAATGTTAATGAAAACCTTTATACTACAAACTGGGGAATTGATTTTTCTGCCTGTCAGCAGGGAATAAATTATATTTCAGTTAAAGTAAGGGATAATGTAGGACTTGAAAAAATTAAAGAGGATGTTTTTTATGTTAAAAAGGATATAACACTTCCGTCAATAATTGATAATCAGGAAGGAGATGATAACTGGTATTCATCTGACCCAGGAGCAATCTTTGATGTTGATTTTACTGATTCAGGTGGTTCACTTTTAAAGAGAATTGAGTATAAGGTTCATTCTGGAACATGGACTGGTTCAAGTTTAGTTATTGACTGGACTGTTATTGCTGATACAATAAATGCTTCTTCTTATACAGATAACTGGGGAGTTAATTTTGACCTACTTCTGAATGATTCCTATAACTATGTATGGGTGAGGGCAATAGATAATGCTGGAAATATAGCAACATCTCCTGATTATGTATTTTATAT
>QMOP01000031.1 GCA_003650255.1 Caldisericota bacterium | reverse complement strand
ATCCTTAAATTTACTGACATCAAAATATATTCCATCCGAAATTCTGTATGCATACCCCTTTTCAAGAAGTTTTTCAACTGCTCCAACTATCTCATTTATATGTTCACTTACTTTTGGAGACACATCAGGGTCAATAACTCCCAATCTTCTTATATCCTTCCAGTAAGCATCAATATATTTATCAGCCAACTCTTTCCATGAAATTCCTTCCTTTTTACTTCTATTTATAATCTTATCGTCAATATCAGTAAAATTCTGAACATAAATAACCTTATAACCTCTATACTTCAAATACCTTCTTAAAGAATCAAAAAAAACATAACTTCTTGCATGCCCTATATGAGTATAATCATAAGGGGTAATTCCACACACATAGATTCTTGCTTCATCTTTTTTTTGAGGAATAAAATCAACCTTCTTTTTTTTAAGGGTATCAAATATTTTCATTTCCTTATTCCCTTAACAAGAAGACACACACTCCAGCAAGCAATTCCTTCTCCTCTTCCAATTGCTCCAATTCCTTCAGGAGAGGTTGCCTTTATTCCAATGTCCTCTTCTGGTATTTCAAGAACAGGAGCAAGTTTCTTTTTCATTTCCTCAATATAACCAGAAACTTTCGGCTTGCTTAAAAATAAAACAGCATCAACATTATTCACTTCCCATCCTTTCTCCTTTATAATCTCAACTGCCTTTTTTAAAAGTTTGAGTGAAGATATATCCTTATATCTTTCATCATCAGGAGGAAAATAATAACCTATATCCCTCAATCCTGCTGCTCCAAGAAGAGAATCAATTATTGCATGAATTAAAACATCTGCATCTGAATTTCCTTCCAATCCCATATCAAAAGGTATCTCCACTCCACCAAGAATAAGTTTCCTTCCTCTTACAAACTTATGCTGGTCAAATCCAATTCCTACTCTCATAATTCAGTAAATGGCAAATAGCGAATGGCGAATAGCAAAAACAGCGAATGGCAAATGGCGAATAGTGAATGGCAAATGGTAAATAGTGATAAGGGAAAACTACCTTCCTTATTCTTTTGCATTCTCATAACAACTTGATAAGTTTGATATCCTCTTTAAATGTAATTTTAAAATTAAGATCAGGTGTTTTTAAAATCTTAACTTTTACTCCAAGATGTTCTGCAATCTCTGAATCATCTGTAAACTCTTTTTTACTTTTCTCAAGAACCTCTAACATCCTCATAAAAATTTTTCTTTTAAATCCTTGAGGTGTCTCTGCATACCAGATATTCTTTCTTGAAACTGTCCTTAAAATAAAATTTTCTTTTACAAATTTAAGTGTATCAATTGCGGGTCTTCCAAATATAAGTGCATCCTCCCCTTTTAAGTTGTCAATAAAATATTTAATCATTTTATAATTCAAAAATGGTCTGGATGCATCATGAATTAAAACATAATCTGACTCCTTTTTTATCAATTTTCCAGCAAGAAAAACTGAATCCTGCCTTAAAACCCCACCTTTTATAAATTTTACCTTTCCTCTATTCTTAAATCTATTTAAATACCTCTCAGGAACAGTAACAATTATTTCATAAATCCTTTTTTCTTTCTTAAATTCATCAATCAGGATTTCAAGTAAACTCTTATCTTTTAATTTCAAAAACTGCTTTGGAATTCTTCCTCCAATTCTCTTACCAAAACCTGCACCAAGTATTATTGCTGATACTTTCAATTTTTTATCCTCGTAAAAACTATCTTTCCTGCCTCTGTCTGAAGAACTGACTGCACAACTGTCTTTTTCTTATTTCCTATAAATCTCTTTCCATTTTCAACAACAACCATTGTTCCATCCTCCAGATATCCAACTCCCTGATTCTCCTCCTTTCCTTCCTTAATTATAAAAATCTCCAATTCCTCTCCGGGAAGAACAACAGGTTTTAAAGCATTTGCAAGTTTATTTATGTTTAAAACCTTCACCCCTTTAAGTGATGCTATTTTATTTAAATTAAAATCATTTGTTAAAAGTGGTGCATTTAAATCAAGACATGCCTTTATGAGTTTATCATCAACAAACTTTTCCTCAGGATAATCCTTCTCATAAATCTTTACCTCAACATCCTCAATTGCCTCCTCTTGAAGTTTCTTCAAAATATTAAGTGCTCTCCTTCCTCTCTGCCTTTTGAGATTATCCTCTGAATCTGAAAGTAAATGGATCTCCTTTAATACACATTCAGGTATAACAAGTATTCCACTAATAAATCCAGATTTAACAATATCATAAATCCTTCCATCAATAAGAGTGGAAGTATCAACAACAACAATTGGTTTTTCTTTTTTCTTTAAAGGAGCTATTATGTCTTTATCAAGAAGATATAGTTCATTCTTCTTTCTTAAAACAAAAAGCATTCCAATATATCCAAGAACAATTTTTAAAATCAGGTCATACTTATTATAAATATCTAAAACTCTCGGATTCTCTGTCCATTCAACAAGAAACCCAACAACCCTTGCTGTAATGAGACCAAGAATTATTCCTATAAATGCTGCAACAAGGTCATCAAGAGGAATTCTCTGAATTGCAAGTTCAATAACCAAAACTCCAATAGCAATTCCTGTTCCAATTAAAATTCCCTTTGCATCCTGAGAAATCTTTAAATATCCAAGAACAGGCCCAGTAAAAACAACAATTAACCTTAAAATGTTAAGAAACATATTTTAAAACATCCTTTAAATCCTTTACAAAAAAAATTCCCTTATCCCTTACCTCACCTTTTACCTCATCAGGAACAATAAATCTTTTAAAGCCAATCCTCTTTGCCTCCTTTATCTTTTCTCTCATAAAATATCCTCCCCTTAATTCACCTGTAAGTGAAACCTCACCAATAACAATCAAATCCTTTGAGATTAAAAAATTCTTTCTACTTGAAAGTATACTTAAAATAACAGGCAAATCTGCATCTGATTCCTTAATACTTATCCCAGATGAAACTTTAAGAAAAATGTCATATTTTGAAAAATCAATCTTAAAATTTTTTTGAATTATTGCAACAAGCATATAAAGTTTTGAAACATCCAATCCAACTGCCTGTCTTCTTGGAGGAAATGTTGATGAGATTGAAACTAATGATTCTATCTCAACAGTAACTGCTCTTTTTCCTTGGATAATAACTGTATAAACTCTTCCAACTGCATCCTTTCTTCTTTTTGAAATAAGGAAACTTAAATCCTTTATCTCCTCAAAACCTCTTTCTCCAAGATAAAAAAAAGCAACCTCATTTGTTGAACCAAATCTGTTTTTGTATGAACTTAAAACCCTGTAAAAACTGTCTTTACCAATTTCAAGATACAAAACAGCATCAACAATATGTTCCAATAACTTGGGTCCTGCAACAATACCCTCCTTTGTAACATGTCCACTTAAAAATATAACAATCCCTTTTTCTTTTGCTATCTCACAGAACTTTTCTGCTCCAAATCTTATCTGTGTTGGTGTTCCGAGAGGAACTCCTTTTTCAAAAGAATTAATCCCCTGAATTGAATCAACAAAAACAATTTCAGGTTTGATTCTCTCAATTACATTTATAATCTCCATAATCTGGTTTGAATCAAGAAATAAAATATCTCCCTTTATTCCAATTCTTGATGCTCTTAATTTTATCTGTTCTAATGACTCCTCACTTGTAACATATAAAACCCTCCTTTCATTTGAAAATCTATCTGCTATTTGAAGAAAAAGTGTTGATTTTCCAACTCCAGGTGGACCTGCAATAAGAATTATCTCTGCCTTAACAACTCCACCACCAGTAACTCTATCAAACTCCTCTATCCCTGTTTTAATTCTTTCATAACAAACATCCTTTATATCTTTTAAATAAACCGCCTCTTTTTTTATCCCTCCTTTTCTTTCAACAACTCTTTCAAAAGTATCCCATCCCTCACAATAAGGACACTGGCCAAGCCACTTTATTGTTTGATAACCACAATTTTTACAAACAAAATACTCCTTTTTCATTTTCTAACAGCACCTGCAAGACTTCCAAGACCAAAAAGATATCCAATATCCTCATCTTCAAGATTTAAATTAAGTCCAAAAGAAAATGTTCCTCTGTTTAATATGTTCTCTCCTCCAAAATGAAGCGTGATTAACTTAGATAAACTAATCCTTGTTCTCAAATCAACAAATGGTTTCTCCTTTGAGAAGTAATATGAAAGAATTTCAATATCAAACCTCTTTAAAGGATGAAAAATTAACCCTGCTCCACCAACTCCTCTTATCAATCCTCCGTAAAATGTAAAATTTTTCACCCTTGAACCAATCTTTGCCTCAAAAGCATTTATCTTCTCTCCACCAACATCCTCTCCACTTCCATTATCCTTTATATTACTTACACCAAAATAATAAAACTTTGTTTTCTTCGGTTTAATCATAATTCCAAAATCATTTCTTGAAAGTTTATCCTTATAATTATATCTCTGTTCATACATCCAGTAAGTTCTAAAACCACTTATTCTTTTTAAAATTCTTTCTGCCTCCTTACTTGCTCCTTTAATACTCTCAATTGTCTCAACTGTCTTCTCCTGAACATCCTTATCAACAAGAAGCTTTCCAATCGTTCCTTCGCCTTTTTCAATCTTTTCAAGTATTCTACTTAATCTCTTCATATTCTCTCTTAATTCATCTATAACAGCCGGTAAATCCTCAATGGATTTCTCAATATCTCCTCTTTTCTCTGCTATTTTAGATAAAGCATCTGAAAATTTTTTAAAGTTTTTAATCGTTTCCCTTACATCATTCTCATCAACCTCTTCATTCAACTTTGAAAAAAATTTACTTACATCATCTATCACATCCTTTAACTTCCCTCCTTCTTCTTCAGTAAAAAGTTCAACAACCTTATTTATACCATTCACAATCCTTGCTCCAATCTTTTCAATACTTTCAGGACTTTCTCCATAAATCAAATCTCCATCTTTTAAAAATTTCCCTTCTTTTCCAAGAGAAAGTTCTAAATATTTTGTTCCAATAACTCCTGTTGAAAGAATCTCTGCCCTGGCATCACTTCTCAACCTGACATCTCCTCTAATCCATGCCTCAACAACAGCCTTCCCATCCTTTGAAAGATAAATTTTACTCACCTTTCCAACTTCAACTCCAGCAATTCTTACAGCAGAACCAACAGAAAGACCTGCTGTATCATCAAAAACAATCTTTATAACATATCCCTTCTTCAGATGAACATCTCCCAGTATAATAACACCAAAAGCAAAAATTAAAAGAGCAAAAAAAACAAAAATACCGATTTTCAATTCATCTCTCATATCATCACTCCTTTTATAAAATTTCTGACAAGTGCATTCTTTGAATTAAGTATATCCTGAGGTGTCCCAACCTCAATAATCTTTCCAGAATAAAGCATTGCGATTCTATCAGAAACCTTACATGCTGAATGAATATCATGGGTAACAACAATTGATGTAACTCCAAGTTTCTTTTTCATATCAATTATCAAATCATTTATTGAATCAGCAAGAACCGGATCAAGACCAGTTGTTGGCTCATCATAAAGAATGTATTTTGGATTTGTTGCAATTGCCCTTGCTAAACCTACCCTCTTTTTCATTCCTCCTGAAAGTGCTGCTGGCTTTAAATTTTCAACCCCTTTTAACCCAACAAGAGAAAGTTTCTCTTCAACAATTCTCCTTATCTTACTTTCACTCAAACTGGGATTCCTTCTTCTTATTCCAAAAGCAACATTTTCATACACAGTCATTGAATCAAAAAGTGCTGCACCCTGAAAAAGAAAACCAAAGTTTTTCTGAACCTTTTGAAGTTCAATATCAGAAACTTTTGTAATATCAACTCCATCAATCACAATCTCTCCTTTATCAACCTTTAAAAGTCCCACAATACATTTTAATAAAACACTCTTTCCTTCACCAGAACCACCAATAATTGTTATTGTCTCTCCATCATAAATATCAATGTCAACTCCCCTTAAAACCCACTTATCCTCAAAATACTTATGAACACCTCTTATCTTTATCATCCTATTCCAAAAGAAATTAAAAGGGAACCTAAAAAGTAATCACTTAAAAGAATTAAAATCATTGAAACAACAACAGTTGTTGTTGTTGCCTTTCCAACTCCCTCTGCTCCTTCTCCTGTATAAAAACCATTAAAACAGGAAACCCAGAAAATAATTAAAGCAAAAAAGAATGTTTTTATAATTCCATGCAGAACATCCATTATCTCAAGATATCTTGTAACATCATCAAAATAGATTTTTCCTGGAATACCGAGTTTTACAATACTTACAAAATAACCACCAAGGATTCCTATAATATCTGAAAAAATAACCAGAAGTGGAAGCATAAGACAGGAAGCAATCAATCTTGGAACTGCAAGATAACTAAAAGGATTCACTCCAAGAGTATAAAGAGCATCAATCTGCTCAGTAACTTTCATTGTTCCAATCTCTGCAGTAAATGCTGCCCCAACTCTTCCTGCAACAACAATACTTGTAAGAACAGGACCAAGTTCTAAAACCATTGAAAATGCAACAAGTGTTCCAACATAAAGGGGATCATTGAAAATACTTTTTGAGGAAAGTCCGCTCTGAAGAGCAAGAACCATTCCAGTAAAAAGTGAAGTGAGAATACAGACAGGAAATGATTCAACTCCAACCCTTTTCATCTGTTTTAAAACTTCCTCCTTCTCAAGTTTTGATTTGAAAAGCCAGTAAACTGTATCTTGGAGGAAGAAAAATGATCTTCCAAGTTTAAGAAATACTTCCTTAAAAAATTTTCCAACAGCAAAAAAAAGTCTCATTTTAAATAAATCCTTGGAACCCTTTTCGGAAGAGATGCTGTAACCTCATAATTTATTGTTGAAATTTTATCTGCAATCTCCTCCACCCTTATTATTCCATTCCCCTGCTTTCCCCAGAGCACAACCTCCTCTCCAAGTTGAGGATTTTTTAAATCTGTTACATCAACCATAACCATATCCATACAGACCCTTCCAACAACAGGAAACCTTTTTCCTCTTATAAGAACCTCTCCTTTATTTGATAAAAGTCTATTATATCCATCAGCATATCCAACAGGAAGTGTTGCAATAGTGCTTCTTCTTTTTGCAATCCAAGTTCTACCATACGATATTGATGTCCCTTTTTCAACCTCCTTTAAAAAAACAATCTTTGTTTTAAAACTCATAACAGGATCTAAATCCACATCTTTTAAAACTCCTTTATATGGAAAAAGTCCATAAATTGATATTCCCGGTCTTACCATATCAAAATGTGATTCTGGAATTTTAAATGTTGCTGTTGAATTTGCAATATGAAAAAGTGGTATCCTTCCAATTTCACTTTCAAGAGCTTTTTTAAGATTTTTGAAACTTCTTATCTGCATCATTGTAAAGGATGTTATCTTTTCTGCCTGAGCAAGATGAGAAAAAACTCCATCTATTTTTATTCCATTTAATTTTGAAATCCTCTTTATTGTTTCGTATGCCCTTTTAATATTTATCCCAATCCTTCCCATCCCTGTATCAACCTTTATATGAACTCTTTGATCTTTTCCATAACGAAGTGCCAATTTTGAAAGATATTCCGCTGAATAATATGAACTTATTGTCGGAGTAAGATCATATTTAAAACATAATCTGAAATTATCAAGGGGGAAAACACTTCCCATAACAAGAACTGGTTTTTTTATTCCTACTTTCCTTAATTCTATTCCTTCCTCAAAAAGAGCAACACCAAACCAGTCAACAATATCCTCAATATATTTTGCAACCTCCCTTGCACCATGTCCATAAGCATCTGCTTTAACAACAGCAAGAATCTTTACATTCTTTTTAACTTTTTTCTTTATATTTAAAAGATTCTTCCTTAAATTTTTGAGATTTATTTCTAAGATGGTAGGTCTGTAAATCTTCAAATTACAACTCCCTTTGTTTCAAGATTTTCAAACCTTGTATACTCTCCAAGAAATGTAAGATTCACACTTACACCACTTGCCCCATGCCTCTGCTTTCCTATAATAATTTCAGCAAGCCCTTTCCATTCAGGATGTTCATTACTTGTATCATACACCTCTGGTCTATAAATAAAAAGAACAAGGTCTGCATCCTGTTCAATTGCTCCTGAATCTCTCAAATCAGAAAGAACAGGCCTTTTATCCTTCCCTTTTCTTTTCTCTGTTTCCCTTGAAAGCTGTGAAAGGGCAATAACAGGAATATTTAACTCCTTTGCCATAATTTTCAATGCTCTACATATTTCAGAAATCTCCTGTTGTCTTGAATCAGCTCTTAAACCCCTTCCAGGCATAAGTTGTAAATAATCTATTAAAACAAGTCCAAGCCCCTTTTCTGCCTGAAGTCTTCTTGATCTTGCTTTAACCTCAAGAACCGATAAATTTGCTGTATCATCAATATAGATTGGTGCATCAGCAAGTTTACTTGCTGCTGTTGTAAGGCGAGCAAAATCAGAATCTCCTATCATTCCTTTTCTCAATCTGTCATGATTTACTCTTCCTTCACTGCAGAGAATTCTTTTTACAAGGTCTTCCTTTGACATTTCAAATGAAAATATTGCAACAGGAATCTTCTCATTAAGAGCAACATTTGTTGCAATATTTAAACCAAATGTTGTCTTTCCCATTCCAGGTCTTCCAGCAATAACAATGAACTCCTGAGGATGAAGTCCTCCTGTTAACCTGTCAAGGTCTATAAAACCTGTCGGAATTCCAAATCCAATCCCTCCCTTTTTCCACATCTTCTCAATAACCTCAAAACTCCTCTCCATAACCTCCTGAAGCGAGAAAAAACCTGTTGTTATCTTTTTCTGTGCAAGAGTAAAAACCTCTGATTCTGCCCAGTCAATTATCTCCTCTCCTCTTTCAGAATCCTCAAAACATTTTTTCACAATATTATTACATGTGTGAATCAATTTCCTTAAAAGGGACTTCTCTTTTACAATTTTTGCATACTCCTCTGCATGTGCAGCAACTCCAACAGAATCAATAAGTCCTGAAATGTAGGTTACCCCTCCAACCTCTTCAAGTTCTTTCTTCTTTTTCAATTTTTCTGTAAGTGTTATTATATCTATCGGCTGATTCTCCTTAAAAAGTTCCAATATACAGAAAAAAATCTTTTTATGTGCCTGTGAGTAGAAATCCTCTTCATCTATATGCTGAAGAACAATAGGTAAATATGAATTGTCAATGAGTATTGAACCAAGAACACTTCTCTCAGCATCAAGATTCTGTGGAGGTGCCTTATCCTCAAACCCTTCTTTCATACTTCCTCCTTCTCAACCCAAAGTTTAAGTTTTGCAACTATATCCTTCCCAAGATTTACATCAACATGATACACTCCAAGCTCCTTTATTGGCTCCTTAATCTCAATACTTCTTTTATCTATTTCTATCCCCTCCTTTTTAAGTGCTTCCTGTATTTCCTCCTTTGTCACAGAACCATAAATTTTTACCTCATCATGTGTTTTCTTCTTAATCCTTATAGAAATTGATGATATTTTTTCACTTAAACTCTTTAACCTTTCAATTTCCGCCTCTTTTTTCTTCTCAAAAAGTTTCTTCTCCTTTTCAACTCTTAAAAGATTTTCCTCTGTTTTTGGATATGCAAGACCTCTTGGAATTAAAAAGTTTCTTGCATATCCATCCTTAACACTAACAATATCTCCTCTTTTTCCAAGTTTTGGAATATCAACTCTTAAAATAACCTCCATCTTCACCTCCTCATTTTGAACCATACCTCTGTTATTCCAAAAATTATTGGAACAGGATAAACGAGGATACTCAAAGTATAAAGAACATATCTCATAAAAGGTGGAAATTTCATCCTTTTTACATTATAATCAAGTATTCCAAGCCCCATTAAAAAGTATACAAAACAGGATATCACAAGTAAATTTTTACCTATTTTAACCACAATAGAATTCTCAATATACCTTCCTCCAAATATCATCACACCACTTAAAATAAAAAACCAGATAAATTGAGAAGATACTTTCCATTTTGAAAGTGGTGTAAGTTTTCTTTCTTTTATCTTCCACAACCTTGAAATTCCATTTTTTAATACAAAACTCAATAAAACACCAAGAAACCCGCCTATAAGAAAAACTGAGGGAAAAACATCTTTTAAAAACTTAATTCTAAGAATTACCTCATGAACATTCTCAACTTTTGCTGATTCAATGAAACTCAATAAAAGTATCTTTCTTGTATAAAAATCAAAACTTCTCTGAATTTTGAGGTCAAATATAT
>QMOP01000030.1 GCA_003650255.1 Caldisericota bacterium | reverse complement strand
CCTTTATATTTTCCAGATTAATCAGTTTGTAATCAGGATTATTAAACCAGAATATTGTTGGAAGCCAGAACCTGAAATTAAAGTATCCAATTCTACTGCATTTTGAAACATTCTCTATTACCCAGTAATTTGCTTTTTCTCTTGGGTCCTCCTGAGTAAGTTTTATGTCATATTTTAAAGAAAGTAAGAATGTATATATGAAAATAACAGGTAAAATAAGGAAATTTCTTTTATTGTCTATAATAAATGAGGCGCATATTAGTGATAAAAAAGGAGCAATTAGATTTAAATATCTCATTAGTGGTCCGCAAGTAAAGCCAAGGAAGAAGCAGTAAAAAAGGATTGATAAAATAATTCCTTTTATTTCCCATGGAAAATTCTTCCAGTTTTTAATTATCCAGAAAAATGCGAAAAGTAAGATAAAACATATAAGAGGTCCAAGATAATAGTAAAATGTTATTCCATATTCAGGCCATAAGAATCCTTTTATTTTTGAATAAAGAGGGTCTGGTTTTGATTGTAGGAAATACTGGTATTTTATTCCTTCAAGAAAAAGAGGAAATTTATAAATGAGTTGTGGAGATGAGAGAAGAAGACCAAGTAAAAATGAGAGAAAGTATAAGAGTTTGATTGGAGTCCTGAAGATTAAAAGAGAAAAGAGGATTGAAAATATGGATATATATTTAAAACCGGTTGCTATTCCAAAAATGAAAAATCCAAGTGTAAATTTTTTGAAAGATATTGCATATAAACCAAGTAGAACAAAAAGTATCATCCATACATCAGATTTTATGAAGTGAGAGATAATCACATGTCCCGGCAGAATAGAAAAAATAAGGGTTGATATAAATGCTACATTTTCATCTGTAATTCTTTTTATTAATAAAAAATAAATTAGAAGTGATAATGTTCCTGCAAGGCATGACAAATATCTTCCATAAAGGAAAATCCTTCCCATTCTTTTGTAATATTTCTTTTCTTCTCTATTTGCTTCTTGAATTAACCCCAATTTTTCAATGGAGATTATGGAAACTGTTAAAAAATTACAGTATCCTGGCCCCTGGTCAAAAAAGTAAGGAAGAAAAATCCTTCCTTTTTTATTTTCAAGAGATGTTTTTACAAGAACATTCTCGTCTGGATAAAGTGACCCATAATTGAAATTTTTGAGAAAACCAACTGAATAGTGTATTCCAAAAAATCTCAAAAAGAAACCCATAAGAATAATAAGATAAATTTTTTTCATTAAGATAATGATATAAAAAATATTTTTCCTGTCAATTTAGAAATTTATAAAAATTCAATAAATTCTAATTATTTTTCAAAATTTTATCTTGTCAATTTCAATTATTCGTGATATAATGATAGTGAGGAGGATTGAATGTGAAAATAAAAAGGTTTATTACAACATTTCTTGCTTTTGTGTTTTCAGTAACAACAATAATATTTTTTGATATTTTTGCAAGAAGAGTAACAGGTGGAACTCCTGGAGCATTCCTTTCATGGGGAGCAGGAGCAAGGTCTTTGGGAATGGGAAAGGCGTATGTTGCGATAGCAGAGGATGCAACAGCAACCTACTGGAATCCAGCAGGCCTTGCACCTTTGACAAGGCAGGAGGGAATATTTTTACATGCAATGTTATGGGCTGGAACAATGTATGACTTTTTAAGTTATGTAAGACCGGTTCTTAACTGGGGAACACTTGGAGCAAGTATTGTTCGTCTTTACTCAGGTGGATTTGAGAAGAGAAATGAGTATAATGAACTTGTTGGTTCATTCAAAGATGAACAACTCGCAGCAACAATAAGTATAGGAAAAAGGGTTGCTGATTATCTTAATCTTGGAGCAAATATTAAATTTTTAAGACATACACTTGATTGGCACACAAACTCAAGTTTTGTAGTTGATATGGGAGCAATATATAAACCAGCGATTAAGAATTTACAGGTTGGACTGAATCTTCAGAATCTTCTTGAAATTGAGATTTCACCTTCAGAGGATAAACTTCCACTTACAATGCGACTTGGAGCAGCATATAAACTTTTGAAGAATCGTTTAATAACATCTCTTGATCTTGTAAAAAATGTTAAGGTTCCTGGGATTGACTATCATTTTGGTGTTGAGTACTGGCCACTTATTTATACTGCTATAAGATTTGGAATAGATGTAAACGAAATAACTCTTGGTTTTGGCTTTAAGTGGAAGGATTATGGATTTGACTATGCAATGGCTGTTCATGAGCTTGGAATTTCACACAGACTTTCTGCAAGTGTGAAATTTGGTCCATCAGTAGAAGCAGCAAGAGAAAAGATTGCTCGTTCAAATTATCTAAAAGCAGTTGCAGCACTTGAAAAAGGATATTTTGATAAGGCAAAGGATTTAATAAATTTAGCTATAAACTATGATCCTCAGAATAAGACATATGTTTACATGCTTGACAGACTTGATTTGATAGCAAGAATAGTTCCAAGGTCAATAACCGATAATAAGGAGGATGAACTTGTAAGAAGAGCGGTTATGAAATATATGGACAGAAGAGTTGATCATACTCTTGAGATTTTAAGATATGTTCTTTCTCTTAATCCATCAAATATAAAGGTTCAGAGATTAATTCAAGCAATTAAGGAAAGGGAGGGAATAAGGACGCCTGAGCCAGAACTTGCGAAAGGAATGACACTTGTTGACCAGAAACTCTATCAGTCACTTAATTATTTCTATGAAGGAAAATATGACCTTGCAATAAAAGAAGCGCAGGATGTTTTGATTTTAGAACCAAACAATGCACTTGCTTATAAGAGAATTGGTTCAGCATTTTATGCCCTTGGAGATACTAAAAAGGCGCTTCAGTACTGGAAGAAATCACTTGAACTTGACCCAACAGATGAGAATTTAAGAAGTTTTATACAGAAGGTTGAAGCAGAGGAGAAACCAACTGGAGTTGAGGGTTTGGAATTTTTGAAAGGATTAGAGGAATAAAAAACCTTGACATTTTTAAAAATTCATGATAATATAATTATTCCAAAAATGATTATGAATATTTTACTCATACTATTTCTGATACTGCCTGGATATACTCAGGAGGCAAAGCCAACAATTTCTGATGTTGATTATGTTGCTTTAATAGAGCAGAAAACAAAACTTGAGAAGAAATTGGAGGATTATGTCAATACTGTTCTTGAGAGGATGCTTGGTCCGGAAAAAGCAAGTTGTGTTATAAATATCACTCCTAATGTTGAGAAGTCAAAGATAGAGACAGAAACGTGGGCAAAACAGGAGACAAAAGGAGGAGAAGCGCCTGCACCACCAAAGCCAACAGAGTTTTTGCCTGGAATACCCCTTAAAAAAGACCTTGTTGAAAAAGAGGAAGAGAAGAAAGAGAAAGCAGCAAGTGGAGTTAGAAGAACCATAGAGACACTCGTAAAGGTTCCAGCAGATTTTATAAAGAATATAAGAGCAACTCTTATAATTGATAAATCAGTTCCTGATGAGATGGTTTCTGCTGCAAGGGATACTGTAATTGATATGCTTGGAATTGACCTCCAAAGAGGAGATAAACTTATAATAAGAAGGGTAAAGTTTAATCCAACAAAAAAACTTCTCCATTTTTTAACAAATCCATATTTCTGGCTTTATTTTATTGCTGCATTACTTGTTTTACTCTTTCTTTTATTCCTATTTGGACCTTTAAGAAAATTCATGTTTTCTCTTTTAAGCACATTAAAGGAATTAAAAGAGATGCCGAGTGAAGTAGAAGCCGCAGGTGGAGGTGGTGGAGGTTTTGGGGAGGTTACAGGAGAGGGAGAGGTAACTAAAAAAGAGGAGGAAGAGGAGGTTCCTCCAGAAGAGGAAAAAGGAGAGGAAATAGAGGAGCAACTTCCTGAAGGTGAAGAAATATCTCCTGAGGAACTTGAGAGAAGAAGAAAAGAGTTTATAGAAGGGCTTCCTTTGCCTGAAGAGGAGGTGGGAAAGATGATATTTAAACCATTTCAATGGGTTAAGGATGAGGATTTAAAGAAACTTGGATTTCTACTTGTAAATCAGCCACCAGAAGTTGTTGCAAGTGTTCTTCATTATCTTGATATAGGAAAAGCATCAAGATTACTTGCAATGTTTCCACCTGATAAAAGGAGTGAATTTGCGATTGCTCTTGCACAGATGCGTCTTGTTCCTCAGAGGAAACTTTCTAAACTTGAACAGATTATAAAGAGACGTCTTGACCTTGTATCAGGTGGAATTGATAGATTGAGTGAACTTCTTGATTTGATGGATGAAGAGACAAGAAACAGAGTTCTTGAAGAACTTTCTTCAAGGAGTCCTGAAGTTGCTGAGAAAGCAAGGTCGCTTGTTTTCACTTTTGATCAACTTGCTGAACTTGATGATGCAACACTTCAGACAATACTTCCAGAAATTTCAGCAGTTGATATAGCAATAGCACTAAAAAATGCTTCAGATGAGGTAAGGGAAAGGATGATGGGAAATTTAACTGAGGCAGCAAGAAGAATTGTAGAGGAGGAGATGGAAGCAGGAAGGGCAGCGCAGGCAAGTGAGATAGCAATACAGGAGAAAAGGAGACAGATTATAGAAAAAGTAAGACAACTTGAGGCAGAAGGAAGAATTTCTCTTGGTGGAGTAAGAAGATTTGCAGGAATTGAGCCAGAGGAGTTAACCGCAGGAGAGGAAGCAATTCCAAATCTAATGGATGAGGTTGAAAAGGAACTTGCAGAGGAAGAGGAAAGAGAAAAGGAGAGGATGGAAAGAAGGTTGAAGGAACTTGAAGGAGAAGAGGAAGAGGAAACAGTTCTTGATAATGATAAAGCATTTGAACACTTTAATAAAGGAGTTGAATATTATAGAGATGGAGAATACAAAAGATCAATAGTTGAGTTTGAAGAAAGTTTGAGATACAACCCTCACATTTGGCAGACATATCAGTATCTTGGAAGTGCATTTTTTGCAATAGGAGATGAGGAGAATGGTTTAAAGAATTATGAGAAATCTTTAGAACTCAATCCAAATAATGAAAAATTGAAGGAGTGGGTTGAGAGGTATAAGGCAAGTAAAGAGGAGAAAGAGGAGGCAGAGAGTGGTGAAACAGAAGAGGAAGTGAAGGAGGAGTAATTTATGGCAGATAAAAATATTCCATTTGATCCAATGATGGATCTACCGCCAATCAGGAATAACAGATCCACAAAGCCACAGAATGAGAGAACCAAAGAACCACAGAATAATAGAGTAAAAGAAAAGCAGAATGAGAGAGTGATAGCAGGTGAGAAAGATAAAAAAACAGAAAGCATTATTGATAAGGAGTTTTATGAGTTATTAAAGGAAGAAAGAAAAAAACTTGAAGAGGAGATTGCAGAAAGAAATAAGAGAATTGAGGAAGAAAGGAAAAGGTGGCTTGAGGCATTAAAGGAAAAGGATGAGGAGATTTTGAAAATAAGGGAGAAACTTGATGAGGTTTTGAAGAAAGCAGAGGAGGAGAAAAGGAGAGAAGAGGAGGTATTAAAGAAAGCAATCGAGGAGATGGAAAGGCAGGTTTTTCAACTTGAGAGAGCACTTGAAGAGGAGAGAAGGAAGGCATATGAGAACGCATTAAAAGCAAAAGAGGAGGAAAGAGCATCTCTTAAAGTGGAGATGGCTTTAAGAGAAATAATGGAAAAAAAGGGTTTGGAGGAGAGAATTCAGGAAGTTCTTAAAGAGAAGGAGAGGAAGGAGAGGGAACTTCAGAGTATTATTTTTCAATATGAGAAGGAGAGGAATGAGTTAAGGGAGAGGCTTGAAGAGGCGAAGGAGGAGATAATAATTTTGAGGAACGAGCTTAGAGAAAAGGAGAGACAGCAACTGAATTTTGATTTAAGAGTTGCAAATGAGGTTGAATCTGCTACAAAAAGGCTTAAGTTAAGGATTCAGGAGCTTGAAGCATATCTTGAGAAGGCAGAATCAAGTTTGAGGGAAAGGGAGAATGAGTATAAACTCAAAAAAGAGATTTATGAGAGGGAAATAGAAGCATTAACAAGAAAAATAAGAGAACTTGAGAGTTTAAATGGGAAACTTGAGAAAAGTTTTCAAGAACTCGAAAGGAAATTAAGGGATGAAGAGATAAAAAGAAGAAATATTGAGGAGGATTATAAGAGAGAGATACAGATGCTTTCAGAGAAGCTTAAAGAGGAAAGGGCAATTTTAAAATCAAAGATAAATGAAAAGGAAAATGAAATTGAGGATTTAAGGGATAGAACAAGAGAGCTTGAGAGAAAAAGGGTAGTTGAAATTGAAAATTTGATAAAGGAAAAAATGGAACTTTCTTCAAAAATAAAGGAGTTTGAGAATAAAATTGAGGAAAGACAAAAAGAGATAGAGAATTTAAAAGCAAAGTTAGTTGAAAAAGAAAGGGAGTTAAAGGATGTAATTCTTGATTTTGAAAGAAAAAAAATTGAGTTAGAGAGAAGTTTTAAAGAAAAAGAAGAAAATTTAAAACTTGATATAAAAAGGATTGAAATGGAAAAGGAATTACTTATTAAGGAAAGGGATGAGTTGAATAGAAAAATAGAGGAGTTTAAATTAAGATTTGAAGGATTAAGAGGAGAAAATGAGGAATTAAAATCTGCAGTAGAAAGGTTGAATGGGGAGAAGTTTGCTCTTGAAAGAAGTATAGATGAATTGAATAAGGTTCTCAATGAGTATAGGAAAAGAGAGCATCTTTATACAGAGGTTGAAGAGGAACTTGAGAAAAGGGAGAGGAAGATAAGGGTTTATGAGGAGAAGATTCACGAAACTTTAAATAGGATTGAGGAACTTGAAAAGGAACTCTTTCAGAGGGAGGAGAGAATAAATCAACTTATTGGAGAAAGAAAGGAACTTGATGAGAGAGTAAAAAGTTTACTTGAGGAGTTAAATATTGAAAGAGAGAGGAATGAGGTTTTAAAGGGAACCATTAAGGAAATAGAGGAGGAAAGGAATGAAGTTTTTCAGGAACTTGAGATTCTCAGGAAAGAGTTAAATGAGAAGGATGGGGAAATTGAGGAGTTAAAAGAGGAATTACATTTAAAGGATAAAAATTTGGAGAATGTAAGAGAGGAGTATGAGAGAAGATTAAGGGAAATTGAGGAATCAAGAAGGAGAATTGAAGAGGAGCTTAAAAATGAAAAGGAGAGTTTAAAGAATAGAATAAATGAACTTGAGAAGGAAAAGGAGGAACTTTTAAATAAAATTGAGTTTTATGAAAAAGAGTTTGAAAGATTAAACAATGAGTTAAAGGAAAAGGAAGGCACAATAATTGAACTTAAAAATTCTCTAAGTAAAAAGGTTGATTATGAAGAATGGGAAAGTTTTAAGAATTTGTTGAAGAGGAAAGAAGAGGAGTTGATAAATCTTAAGAAGGTATTTGAAGAGAAGGAGAGGGAGTGGAAGAATGAAAAAGAATCTCTTCTTGAGGAGATTGAAAATAAAAAGATTGAGATAATGGAGGTTAAGAATGCTCTTGAAGTTGAGACAGAGAATAAAAATGCTCTTTTAAAGGAAAGAGAAGAACTTATTAAGAGGATAAATGAACTTGAGAATAGAATTAAGGAAATTGAGGAAGAGGAGAAAAGGGAGATTGAGGATGTTTTTAAAGAAAAAGCAAAACAGTGGCAGAATGAAAAAGAAATGCTTACTAGTGAGATAGAAAACTATAAAAGTAAGATTGCAGAAATAGAGGAAGAACTTAAGCAAAGAGAGGAAAGTTATAATAATATTCTTAAAGAAAAGGGAAATCTTGAGAGGGAGGTTCTTGAATTAAAGGAGAATATAAGGGTTATTGAAGAGGAGAAAAATAAAGAATTTCAGGAGATAAAAAATGAAAATGATAAACTTAAAAATGAAATTGAGAATCTGAAGGGATTAATTGAGGTAAAGGAAAAACTTATAGATGAACTTAAGAGGGAGAAGGAATTTACAGATGAGGAGTTAAAGAGTGAATATTTATCTAAAATAGAGGAACTTAAAAAGGAAATAGAGGAAAGGGAAAAGAAATTAGAGGAGATGGAAAAGAAGATTGAGGAAGGAGAGAAGAGAGAGAATGAGGTAAAAAGGAGAATTGAGGAAATAGAAAATGAGAATATGAAACTTAAAAATCTCATAGCAAAAAAGGATGATGAGATAACAGTTTTAAAAGCAGAAATTGAGTTTGGATTGGAAGAATTAAAGGAAAAAGTTTATCTTTCAAAGAGAGATAAAGAGGAAGAGGAAAAGATTAAAAAGAGAATTGAGGGGCTTGAAAAAGAAAATAATAAAATTCAGGAAAGGATAAAGAGGATTGAAGAAGAAAAGAAATTGATTGAGATGGAAAGGGATGATTTACTTAAAGAAAGGGAGGGTTTGATTAAGGAAAGGCAAAAACTGGAGGAGGAATTAAAGGAGGAGAGGAAGAAATTAAAAAGAGTTGAGGATGAGTTGAGACATTCAAATGAGTTTGCAGAAAAGTTAAAGGAGACGTTAAAGAAGCAGGAAGAGAAAATAGAACTTCTCGCAGGAGCACTTAAAAAGAGGAAAAAGGGATTTTCACTTTTCAAGAAGAAAGATGAGGGAGAGGATGAGGATATAATAAAATTCTAATATGGATATAGCAACAAGTTTTGGTTTTATATTTGGTCTATTTCTCATAATTTCAGCAATATTTTTAAGGGCAGGGGTAAGGGGACTACTTGGTTTTTTGGATCTTCCAAGTGTTTTTATCACATTTGGAGGAACAATTGCTGCAACATTGATAAACTATCCTTTAAAGCAGGTTTTAAAGGTATTTGGAATTGCAAAAAAAGTTTTACTCGCAAAAGAGGAGAATCCACTTGATGTTATAAATAAAATTGTTGATCTTACAAAAAAGGCAAGAACCCAAGGACTTCTTTCAATTGAGGAAGATGTTAAAAAACTTGACAATGAGTTTTTGAAAAAGGGATTCTCAATGGTTCTTGCAGGACTTGAGGAGAATGCAATAAGAGAGGAACTTGAGACAGAACTTATATTTTTAAGAGAAAGACACAGAATTGGACAGGAGATTTTTATAACTCTTGGCACTTATTCACCTGCTTTTGGAATGATTGGAACAATAATGGGTTTAATTATGATGCTTGCAAGGATTGAAGACCAATCACAGATTGCAGCAGGAATGGCTGTTGCTCTTCTTACAACATTTTATGGAGCACTTGCTGCGTATTTAGTATTTTTGCCTGTTGCAGGAAAATTAAGAAGAAGGAGTGAAGATGAGGTTCTTGTGAAAGAGGTGATAATTGAGGGAATTTTATCAATGAAAAAAGGAGAAATACCTTCAATAATAGAAAGAAAACTTCTTGCATTTCTACCACCAAAAATGAGGGAGAAGAAATAATGGCAAGATTTGGAAGAAAAGAAGAGGGTGAGATTCAGATAGGAAAGCCAGCACCTGCCTGGATGTTGACATATTCAGATTTGATGACGCAGATTCTGATTTTTTTTGTTATGATGTTTGCTCTTGCTTCTGCTTTAAACGAACTTCAACTTCAGGCATTGAAAAAGAGAATGGAGAGGTATGTAAAAAGGGAAAAGTTACAGGATGATATAACGCTGAAAATTGACAGGCGGGGACTTGTTATTTCATTTAAAGGAAGAATAATGTTTAGAGAAAAAAGTGTTGTTCTTGAGGAAAGAGCAAAAAAGATTTTAAGGGATATATGTGCGTTTGTTATCTCATATCCAAATCCAATAAGAATTGAGGGACATACTGACTGGTATCCTGATATTGATATGAGCGAGGAGGAAGCATGGGAACTTTCAACAAAGAGGGCAAACAATGTAAGTAGCTTCCTCATTGATAAAATTGCATTTCCATCTTATAGAATTACATCAAGTGGTTTTGGATGGCAGAAGCCTATTCTTGATGAAAAAATAAGGAAAAAAATTTTAAAGACAAGAGAAGAGATGGTTAGAAATTTAAAGAAACTTTATATAGATGAGTTGAGAAGACTGATTCTAATAAAGATAAATCAGGAGTTGGAGAAGAAAAAGGATTCGCTTTTGGTAAAATACGCAAAACTTCCGAAAAAGGAGAAGATTGCAAGAGTTCGTCTTGAACTTGAAGAGGAAAAAAGGGAATTAGAGAGAAAGTATGATAAGATTATTGCAAGTTTTTCAAAGAGGGATGAGTTAAAATCACATAAAAAAAGCTGGATTAATGTTTTAAAAGAATACAAAGTTTATCCAGATATAGTGGATTTAATGGGAGTAAAGGAGACATACTGGAAGGCAGATTTTAGAAGGAAACTCCAGAAATTAATAATTGAAATGGGAAATTTAACTATTGATGCGCGTGCAAGAAACAGGAGAGTTGACATAATTGTTGAAAGAATTTCTGCCGCCTTAGGTAAAGAAGAGATTTTATGAAGTGAAAGTAATTATTTATATATTTCTTTTGTTATCCCCGGTTTTACTTTCAACAAAAACATATGATGTTGTAACACTTCCAAAAGTAACATCCATAAGGATTTTATTTTCTTTGATATTTCCTTCACTTATTTGTTCAATTTTTAAAAATAGAATAAAATTTT
>QMOP01000029.1 GCA_003650255.1 Caldisericota bacterium | reverse complement strand
GTTTCGGATATTGCAGCAGACCAGATTTATAGTGGTGGACTTTCAAATACAGCAGAACATCTTATTTTAAAAGATTCAAGTGGAAATATAATAGATGAGGTTGATTGTTCTTCTGGCTGGTTTATTTCTCTTAATAGAGGAGAGAGTATGGAGAGGATGAATCCAGCAGGAGATGGAAGTGATTCAAGTAACTGGGCAAAAAATAATGGAGTAGAAAGAAATGGACTTGATGCAAATGGAACTCCTATAAATGGAACTCCGAAAGCACAGAATTCGGTATTTATAGGTTCTGGCGGTGGAGATACAGGAGTTGTTACTTCGAGTATTACGCTTACACTCTCTACTAAGATTTTTTATCCTATGGGAGATGTTTTGGGAAAACCTTCTACAGTTCAAATTTTATGGAATGTACCAACTGGAACAGTTCTTAATCTTAAGGTTTTTAATTTAAAAGGATCATCTGTAAGAATTCTTGTTAAAAATAAAGATATAAATACCTCACAGGATGGAAGTTCAGGAGTTTTATGGGATGGAAAGGATAATTCTGGAAATACTCTTCCTCCAGGGATTTATATTGTTTATCTTGAGGTTTTAAATACAGACACAGGTAAAAGGGATGTGGTAAAGAAATGCATTGTAATAGGAAGGAAACTGTAAGGAGAGAAAGATGAGACTGTTTTTTTTGATTCTGATTTTATTTTCTGAATTTAATCTTTTTTCGGTATTTGATGAAAAGAATTTCCTTTCAAAACCAACTGCTCTTTCGGGTGCCTATACAGGTTATTCAAAGGATGAGAATGCTTTCTATTACAATCCAGCAGGTTTAAGATTACATGATGCAATAACTGTCTCATTAAACCAGACAAATCTTTTTGGAATAAGTGATTTGAAACTTTTCCATGCTGGCTTCACAGTTCCAACATTAAAACTTGGAACATTTTCTTTTAATTATGTTTCATTTGGTCCTTCATATTATAAAGAGGATGAAATTTACTTTACTGAATCATTTTCCTTTCATGAGGGTTTTTATGCTGGTTTTAATCTTAAAAATTCTTCTTTGAAAATTGAAGGAGGTGGCTCTGCATCAACTATTGGTATTGATGTTGGTTTTCTTGCAAATGTAAGTGAGAGTTTCTCTTTTGGCTTTATGGCAAAAAATCTTAATAGACCTCAGATTGGTTCCTCAAGGATAGATCTTTCAAGGAGCTTTCATTTTGGAATATCTTATACTCCATTTAATGGTTTGATAGTTAATCTTGACCATAATTATTATTTCCTGCAGGAAAGGGAAAATCTTGAAGCAGGTATGATATTTTCACCTTTACCGTTTTTGAAGGTTCTTTCAGGAGTAAGTTCAGACCCTGTTTCATTTTCATTTGGATTGTCTTTAAAGTACAAAAAGTTCTTCTTTGATTATTCATTTATAAATCATTCAGAACTTGGGTATCAACATGTTTTCTCCATTTCATTTAAGTTTCTAAAAGGAGAAGAAACAAGAACTGAAAGAGAGTATGGAGAGGAATACGGAGAGTTTTATGAAGAGGAACAGGAAAAGATTGATTTAAACGAAGTAACTTTAAAGGGACTTTTAAAAGTTCCGGGAATGACAAAAAGGATTGCAAGAAGAATTATTGCTTATAGAGAGTCAAAAGGTGGTTTTAAGAGTGTTGATGAACTTTTGAAGATAAGAGGGATTTCAAGAAGGAGGTTTGAAAAAATTAAGGACTATTTTTATGTTGAGGAGTATGAAGAAGTTGGAGAAAGTGTTTCACTTGAAGAGGAGAAAAAGAGATTGTGGAATAAGGCAATGTCTCTTTATAAAGAAGGTAAGTTGAGAGAGGCAAGAGAGGTTTTTGAGAAGATACTTGAGATTGACCCTGAACATGATCCTTCAAAGAAGAGAATTAAAATGATAGATGAAGAACTTGGAGAATGAGGAGATTTTTCTTTATTTTTCCACTTATAATTTTTATTTTTCTTAATTCTCAAAATTTAATAAATCTGAATGAGGCAACATTCAAGGATCTTCTTTCTCTTGGTATTTCAAGAGTTCTTGCAAAAAGAATTATAAAATATAGAAAAAAAGTTGGAGAATTTAAAAGTGTTGAGGATTTGCTCAAAGTTAAGGGAATGACAAAAGAGATTTTTAATAAAATTAAAAACAGGGTTTTTGTTCCTCAAAGAGATGAAGAGGAGATTTATGAGGAACTTCTTGAAGAAGCGGAGCAGGAGGTGATAGGAGGGGAGGAAATAGATGCAGAAATCTTAGAAGATTTAAGAGCAAATCCACTTGACCTAAATTCTGCAACAATAAGGGATTTAATGCAGATTCCTGGAGTAACACATGAAATTGCGAGAAACATCATAAGATGGCGAGCAAGACATGAAGGTTTTGAGGATGTTAGAGAATTAAAGAAGGTGCCTGGAATAACAAATAAGATTTATGAAAGGATGCTTCCATTTGTTAAAGTTTCAAAGGTTATTGAGAGAGAAAAATTTAATGGAGAGATAAGGTTAAGGTTTATGACAAAAACACCTTTTTCTTTTGATTCCGATGGTTTTAAAGATGATGAGAATTTTATCAACTACAGAAAAGAATTTCAGAATCCAATTTATTTTTATAATAGGACAAGATTTTTTTATGGAAGGGATGTTGAGATTGGATGGATAATCAAAAGGGATGACTGGGGAAAGGATTTAAATCTTTCAAATTTAAGAGATAATCAACTTATGAAGAATTACCTTGTTTTAAGAAATGTTGGGTTCATAAACAAACTTATTATTGGAGATTACGGTCTTTCATTTGGTCAGGGATTAATTCTTGGTGAAAAACCATTTTTATATAGACCCTATCCATACAAACCTCGTGGAATAAGAGAAAATAGAAGTTCATCCTATAATGAAGGATTTCACGGGATTGCTTTTTCTGGAATTTTAAGAGGGATTGATTTTGCTCTTTTTTATTCTGATAAATCACTTATTGCAGCATTAAACAGTGATGGAACTGTGAGGGATACAGTATATGAGATTCTTTATGAAAATGATGATACACTTGATTTTAACAATGAGGACAATTTTGAAAATATAAGGAATTTAAGGATTAAGACTTATGGGGGAAGATTTGAGAAAAATATTTATGGAATAAAATTCGGTCTTACGAGTTATTTTCAAGAATTTACTCCTTTAATTCATCCACATAGCAAAGATATACCACAGATAAGGAATGTTTTCAGGGGTGATAAAATAAATGTTTATGGAATTGATTTTAATTTTCCTGTTGGCAAAAGAATGTCGGTTTATTTTGACTATGGAGTGTCAAAATTCCATACATTTGAGGATGAGAACAGAACAAAATGGAAGTGGGATAGTGGAGATGCTTTATCACTTGGAATTGGTTATAGACACTTTGCAGGTAAATCCTGGATAGAAATTTACAATTACTCTCCCCGTTATTACAATTTTTACTCTTCAGGCCATTTTTATCTTGGAGATGATAAGGGAGATTTTAATGAAAAAGGAATAATGATACTTAATGAATTCAGAATCAGAAGACATAAGTTTAAAGTTCAGTTTGACTATGCTAAGCAGATAGAGTTTTCAGATGATATAAATTCAAGTTATGAAGAATTACCATGGGGTAGAAGATTATGGCTTGAGGGAGATTTTGTTCTTTCAAGAAAGTTTAATCTTTTTATAAGGAATCAAATTGAAGAGGAATTAAAAAGAGTTGAAGTTTACGGTACAAGCCCGAAAGAGTATGTTTACTCTTCCAGGGTAAAGAATAAAATCAGAATTCAATTGACTTATGCTCCAACATCAAAAGTAAGACTTAGATGGAGATGGGAGGATGTTTTCATAAGGTATCCTGTTGTAAATGATCAGTGGAGAGGATATATTACCTATGGTGAAGTAAAATATAAACCAAGCAAACTTTTGAGTATTGATTCAAGAATTATATTTTTCAATACTCCAGAGGATGTATATGTTTCAGAACTTGAATATTACTGGCCAAGGGCATTGCTTGTTGTGTCCTATGATAATATGTGGAGTGGAAGAAAGGGTATGAGGTTTTATATTATGCCGAGAATTAAGTTTTCAAGAAATTCAACACTCTGGATAAAAATTGAGACAAATCTTTATGATTTTCCTGAGGATTATTATAATGTTTCTTATTCTGATTATGATGCTGAAAGTAAATACCAGAATGATACAACACATAAATTTAAGGTTCAGTATGATTTTAAGTTTTAAAAGGAGGATGATGTGATAAAAAGAATATTAAGTATCATTATTGTCTTTTCTTCTAATTTATTTTCCTATACCTATCTTGGATATGATAATTTTGGAGATGATGTTGAAGGTATATCAGCAAGAGCAATTTCCATGGGAGGAACCTCAATTTCAAATTCACAGATTTCAGAATCAATCTTTTATAATCCAGCAAATACTGTATGGGCGGAAAAGAAAGAAGTTGGATTTGGTTTTTCATTGTTTTTGCCAGGAGAAAGGGTAATTCCTGATAATGACTGGTCAAGTGAGACAGGTGGAGGATACTATAATTTTCAGAATATATTCCAGTTTGACTATTTTTCTTTTGTTTATCCGAAAGATAATATTTCTTTTAGTATAGGTTATTTTCCTCTTTATGATTTAAATTATAAAAATGGTGTTGATATTTATACAAATTCAAATCTTGTAGGAAGATGGGAATTAAAAAGTAAGGGAAACATTTATGCTTATGTTCCGAGTTTATCTTTCAGAATAAAAGATTATTTTTCCTTTGGATTTGGATATTTAATAGGAGATGGAAAGGCCAATTTTGATGAAAGAACTGTAAGTTATTCAACAAACACTGTGATACAAACTGTAAATGCTTCTGGTAAATTTTCAGGGGATGCATTTAATTTTTCAGTAATGTACAGAAGAGAAAATTATTCAATTTCTTTTGTTTACAGAGATAAAATAAAAACCAAATTTAATGCTAAATCAGGAGGAAGTACATATGAGAGTGAGTTCATTTATCCTACAATTTATGGAGTTGGTTTTTCTTATACATATAGTGGGATAAATGAGGCAACATTTTCAGTTGAGATAATAAGAAAAAGCTGGTCGGATTCTAAGTATAAACTTGTCAAAATTAATGAAACACAGTATAATATTGAATCAAATCCAAATTATCCTGATGTAACAGAAGTTCATATTGGTGTTGAGCATTTTGTCGGCGAGATACTTTTAAGATATGGAATTGAGTTTATTCCGACCTATTTCAGTAAAGCATATCAGAGAGTTGATTTTGCATTTGGAACAGGTTTTAATATCTTTGAAAATTTTGGAATTGATGTTGGATTTTTATATGGAAAGATGAACTATATTGGAGAGTATGAATTTGCTACAACTGAGTATGACTGGAGAACAGATTTGATATTTAGAAGATTGATTTTATCCTGTATCTGGAGGTTTTAGTTGTTTTTTTTAATTTTTGTTATTTTTCTTTCTTCAAGAATTGTTATAAATGAATTTTTATATGATGCTATTGGAGATGAACCAGAAGGAGAATGGATTGAACTTTACAATACAAGTTCAACACCAGTTGATATATCTGGGTGGAGGATTGAGTGGGGTGGTAGCAGTTTTGGTGGAGATTATACTTTTACAATAGAAAGCGGAACAGTTCCTGCTTTTGGATACTTTTTGATTGAAAATACTGAAGATGCAACTCCTGTTAAAGCAGACTACATTCCATCTGACTGGATTAAAGGAATTCAGAATGGAGGAAATGATGCTGTTGGGATAAGAATTGCAAAACCAATATTTTCTGTATCAGATATTATAGGGTCTACTTTTACTGTTAATGGGACAACATATACTGTTATTGATACAGTTATTTATGGAGGAGAAACAAATTCAAAATATCAATTACCAGATGATGATGATAATCCTTGTCCTGATTCTGAGATTGCTCCTGATGCTCCACCAGGATATTCTCTTTCAAGAAAGTATGATGGATATGATACAGATAATTCATATAATGATTTTATTATAACAGTTCCATCTCCAAAAAATAGTTTTTATTCAGGGGAAAAAATAAAAGAAATTGTTGTTTATCCAAATCCATTCAATCTATCAAAGTATAACAGTGTAAATATTCTTCCTCCAGAGGATATGGTATCCACACTTAATTTAAAAATAAAGATTTACACACTTAAAGGAGACCTTATAAGAGAGTTAGATAATGGAGAATGGGATGGAAAGGATAGATATGGAAGAAGAGTTTCTCCAGGGGTTTATATTATTTTTTATAAGACAGAAAGAGGAAAGGCAAGGGGAAAGGTTACAGTAATAAGATGAGAATATTTGTTAGAAAAAAGGAAAAGTGGTTTTCCCCTCGTGGGACGCTCGCGTATGTGGCTCGCTCTACGTCCTGCGGTAGAAAGCAACAGGTCCTCGGACGTAAAGCCCCCTCGGGGAAAACCACTTCTCTTATACCTTTATTCTGTCGCTCTGTGGCACTGTTACTCTGCTGTTCTGTTATGCTTTTTCCTTCCTCTCTTTCATGGATTGAGATTCCATTTGATTCAGAGGTTCTTTCTCTTGGAGGAGGAAGAAGCATAAGGGAAAATCCAGCAAAACTTCCTTTTTCAAGGAACATAAAATTCAAATTCAGTTCTGGAAAATGGATTGAGTTTCTTGAAGGTTCAAGATTTGAGATTAGTTCAAAATTTATTGGAATTGATTATAGAAGTTTTAAAATAGATGATACTGAATATGATGAAAATGGAGTGAAAATTGGTGATTTTAAAAATAAGTTTGATTTAATTTCAATAAGAAGTGGCTTTAAGGTGGGAGAAAGTTTATCTTTGGGTTTTGAGTATAAAAATGCAAAGGAGAAACTTTATAAAGATTATTCTGGAAAAGCGAACCTGTTTTCATTTGGCATGTGTTATTTTCCGTCAAAGAATGTAAGATATGGATTTCTTGTTTCAAATTTTGGTGGAAAGGTGAAATATGAAAGTGAAAAATTTCCCTCTCCTTTTAAGATAGGTTCTGGTTTTGAGTTTAAACAGGGAAGATTACTTCTTGCAGGTGATATTGAATTTTATGAAAAAGAAAAACTCTGGATAAGATGGGGTATGCAGTTTACTCCTTATAGGTTTCTTTCTTTAAGAACAGGATTTATATATCAGGAATTCTTTGACGTGCTTTTTGGTTTTGGTTTGAAATGGAGAAATTTAATTTTAAACTTTGCAATTTTTCCACATCCCGAACTTGGAACAACACAGATTTTTGATATAGAGTTAAGTTTTTAAATATTTGCTATAATTTATTTATGAAAAGATACAAGGATAATAATTTATGGTTTAAAAAACTCCCCCTTACTTTGAAGCTTTGTGCAATTGAAGAGCAGATGAAAACTATAAATTATTTTCTGAGGCTATCCAGATGCAAAATAAAAGTTTCTTCCAAAAGATAATCCTTGAATTTAATAAAAGAAACATTCGGTATATTTTAATTGGAAGGCAGGCAGTGGTTCTATATGGAAAACCAGTTACAAGTTTTGATTATGACTTGTGGGTTCATCCGGATGACAGAGAGAAAGTTTTTAATATACTTGAAAAAAAAGGGCTGTCTCCAAGTTCCACTCCCGAGAAGAAAAAACCAATAGTTTTTTTTGTGAAGGAGTTTTATAAAATAGATGTATTTTTTGTTAGAAAATTTGGAAAACTTTCTTTTGAGGAGTGTTATGAGCGGGCAAATATTTTTAAAGAAGGTAAATTTTTTATCCGTGTAGCATCTCCTGAAAATCTGATAAAACTGAAGAAAATGCGTCATCCACTTGAACTAAAAGATAAAGAGGATATAAATTTTTTAAAAAGATTCCTGTAGATACCCCTTAAGGGGTGTCCACAGGGGTGGTGTAATAATTGGAGTTTGATGAAAAAGAAATTTGTTGCGGTTTTATTTTTCTGTTTCTTAATCTTTATCTCTTTTCTCTTCTCTGGATATATAAAGGTTTATTATGTTCTCTGGGGAAATGGAAACAGGGGAGAATGCAGTTTTATAGAACTTCCAAATGGAAGAACAGTTTTGATTGATGGCGGTGGATATTCGGATAAGTCAAGTTCCTGGGTTGACGATTTTTTAAATTATCTTGGTGTTAATACAATTGATTATATGATTTTAACACATGGTGACAGTGACCACATAAACGGACTCAAAATGGTTATGGAGAATTACACAGTCAGGAATTTTTATTGCACAGGAGAGACTGAGGTTATTGGAATGGAATATATCCAGCCCGATTGTAATGTCTGGAAGATTTCTGATTTCTCTGGGAACTTTTATGACTGCTATTTAAGTGGAAAAAATTTCAATTATGGAGAGAACTGGGATACTTCGGTTGATGTAAGGGTTTTATCAGCAGACGATAATGCAACTGGTAATGAGAGGAGTCTTGTTATAAAACTCTCTTATGGAGAAAGTTCCTTTTACTTTGGTGGAGATGCAACAGGAAATATTGAGAATTTTATTATGAGTAATATAAAAGATGTAGCACCAATTGATATATTTAAAGCAGAACATCATGGTTCTGATACAGAAGGAAGTAATAGTCAGAGTTTTATCTCTTGGATTAAACCCAAATTTGTAATTGTTCCTTCTGGTGGTAGAAGTGCTCCACCTCCTGCATCTAATACAATTAAAAGATTTATAGACAATAAAATTCCAATATATACAACTTACCTTGACGGAACAATCCTTATAAAAGCGGATAATAAAGGAAATTATGATATTGTGAGGATGAATGCTGTAAATAGCATTACCTTTACTACAGATTATATAGTTTTTCCAAAACCAAAAGCTTTTCCATCGCATGTTTATGCTGGTGATTTTACTGTAAGTTCAAATATGCCTTATGTTCTTCCTCCTCCTGATTTGCCTGATGGATTAAAGGTTATATCAAGAACAAAGGATTCAGTTACACTTGATTGGAATTATGATACATCCCCTTCAATTGAAGGTTACTATATTTTTTATTCAACTGTTCAAGGAGGAGATCCAGGAGCAAATAATGGATGGATAAATCCCGGTATGACAGAAGAGACAGGGATTTATATAAGGTATAATGACATTCCAATTTCATCCCATCCTTATACAGTTTCTAATTTAAATCCAGATACAATGTATTATTTTCGCTTGTCAGTTATAACAACATACTATTATGAGAGAAGATATTCAGATGAGGTGAGTACAAGAACACTTCCTTTGATGTCAATTGTTTCATCCATTCCATGTGATGGGGAGTCAGGATTGGATATTGATACAAGCAAGTTTATCTTAAATTTTTCTTCTGAAATAGATACTTCTTCTGTTAATTCAAACAGTTTTTCAATTTTAAGGGTTATGGATAAAGAAGGAAATTTTGTAAATGAGAGTGTCTCTTTTTCATACAATGTATATACCACAAGTGTTACTCTTACATTACTTGATGATTTAGAATTAGAATATAACTCAAAATATGAGATTCATATATCAAGTTCATTAAGGGATTTAAATGGAAATGAGTTAAAAGAGGAAAAGATAATTTCTTTTAGAACCGTTATGAATACATCCGAATACAATGTTATTATTGAAAAAGGAGTAAGACTTAAAATTCCGCAAAATTCAATTAGTGTTAGTGAAGCATACGCTGAAATAGATATTGTTGATAATTCAACTATTGAGGAAGCAACAGAAAAGTTAAGGTATTTTCCAGATCCGCATCTTCAGATATCATCAAATTATTATTTCATAAAAATTTACGATGGGAATGGAGATCCTGTTGATAGTTTTGAAAATGAAATTACAGTTGAATTTGATTCAACAAAAGAAAATTCAGTGCCTTACAAACTTGATGAGAATCTTCGTCTTTGGGTTAGAATTCCTGAATATGACTACGTTTCTGGAAGAATTAGAATTAAAGTAAAAACCCTTTCATATTTTGTTCTTGTATCAGAGGGAAAGTTTAGTTTAAGTGAGATTAAATGTTATCCAAATCCAGCAACTGATTTGGTTACATTTGATGGTTTATCTTCGGATACAAGGATAAATATTTATACAATTTACGGTAAAAAGGTTAAAAGTAAGAAATTTTTAAGTGATGGAAAAAATTATAAATTAACTTTTGATTTAAAGGATTTATCTTCAGGGCTTTATTTCTGGGAAGCAATCTCATACGAAGGAGACGAGATTAGGGATAGAAAGGTTGGAAGATTGGTTATAGTAAGATGATAGTAGTTTTATTTTTTGTAGGTTTATTGTTTCCAAGTTCTGATTTCCTCCTTTTACCTATAAATTCAGGTTCATTTTCTCTTGGAGGTATAAACTCTCTTTCTTCAGGAGTAAACAGAAATCCTTCTTCAATGATTTCTTCTGATGGAAATTTGATTTCTTTTTCAAATTTTACTTTTCCATATCTTGATACAAGTTTTTCCGTTTTAAATGGAATTTTTCCATATAAGAAGTCTTATCTTGGATTTGTATTTAGAAATTTTAATTCATCCGGGATAAGAGGATATGATGATAAAGGTAATTATAAAGGTGAGTTTGATGTAAAAGAAAATTCTTTTGGTTTTGGTTATGCAAGGAAAGGAAAG
>QMOP01000028.1 GCA_003650255.1 Caldisericota bacterium | reverse complement strand
TTCTTGGAAGGCCATATACAGTTGAGACACTCATTCCGCTTACAATAAGTCCTGGATGAAGTTCTCCTGTATGCTTAACAACCAAATCCTCTGACATCTCAACCCACATTGCTCCATATCCCGGAACCTTCAATATCCCTCTCCCTTCAAGTTTCTTCACAACAACTGCATCATGTCCTGAAGCATCAATTATAAACCTTCCTTCAATTGCAACAGGGTCAATACATCTAATCTCTCTTGGAAGTGATTGAATCGGAGTCCAGTTTATGACAATTCCAGAAACCCTATTATTCTCTCTTAAAACAACATCCTCAAAAACAGTCATATTCACTATCTTACAACCTGCCTCACAGCAACTTGCAATAAGTTTACTGCATGCATGAGGACCATCAGCAACATACAGTCCCTCTGTATATTTTTCAAATGGAATTCCAAGTTCCTTCAGTACCTCCTCTCCTGGACTTCTAACAGTAATCTTATTCATTAGATAACCACCAGTCCAGAAACCTCCTCCAAGATAGTTGTTTCTTTCGATAATCAAAACCTTTAATCCAAAACGAGCAAGTTCCCTTCCTGCCATAAGACCAGAAGGACCTGCTCCAACAATAATACAGTCAGATTCAACAAACTCATAAAACTCCTTTGAAAATCTGTCAACAATTGCTCTTGTAATCTCTTTTTCAGTAACAAAAGAAAAAATCTTTTTCTCCATAATCCCTCCTATTCAAATTACAGGTTTATCAAGAAATCTGAACTGAATTGCTGTTGCTATATCCTCCTCATTTATAATCTCTCTTTCATCAAGGTCTGCAATTGTTCTTGCTATCCTTATAAGCCTATCATAAACTCTTAAAGAAAATGAAAATTTCTTAAAAGCAAACTCTAAAATTTTTTTTGCCTTTTCGTCAATTTTACAGTATCTTTCAATTTTATTTGTCGGTATCATTGAGTTTGTAAAAAACTTTTCTTTTTTAAACCTCTCAAGTTGAATCTGTCTTGCTTTCTTTACTCTTTCTCTCATTTTACTACTTGAATAATTCTCATCAACACTTAATTCTTCATACTTCAAAGCAGGAACCTCAACCTGAATATCAATCCTGTCAAGTAATGGACCTGAAATTTTTTTTCTGTATTTTAAAACCTGATTTGGAGTGCAGGTGCATTCCTTTTCAGGATGTCCCAAAAATCCACATGGACACGGATTCATACTTGCAACAAGCATAAAATTTGCTGGATATGTTATTGTTGAATTAACTCTTGATATTGTAACAACTCTATCTTCAAGTGGAATTCTTAACGATTCAAGAACCTTTCTTGAAAATTCAGGAAGTTCATCCAAAAATAAAACACCATTATGAGCAAGTGAAACCTCTCCTGGTTTTGGATGTGTCCCTCCACCAATAAGAGCAACATCAGATATTGTATGATGTGGAGAACGGAATGGTCTTTTTCTTAAAAGTCCTATTCCCTTTGGAAGAAGTCCACTTACAGAATATATCCTTGTTGTCTGAATTGCCTCTTCAAGAGTCATCTCAGGAAGAATTGTAGGAATTCTTCTTGCAAGAAGTGTCTTTCCAGCACCAGGTGGTCCTATAAAAATTATATTGTGTCCTCCACTTACAGCAACCTCAATTGCTTTTTTTGCTAAGATTTGACCCTTCACATCAAGAAAATCAACATCATAATTCTCATCCTCAAAAATCTCCCTTTCCTCTTCTTCATACTCAACCTTTTCTCCATTTATGATCTTACACGCATCAATCAAATTCTTAACTGGATAAACCTTTACTCCTTCCACAACCTTTGCCTCAAACAGATTTTCATATGGAATGATTAAACCCTTTATTCTCTTTTTCCTGAAATAAAGACACACAGATAAGATTCCTTTTATTGGTCTTACTTCACCATTTAAGGAAAGTTCTCCAAGAATAACCCATCCCTTAACATCCTTTTTTATAACCTTTTTGGAACTTGAAAGAATTCCTATTGCGATTGGAAGGTCAAATATTGCTCCTTCTTTTTTTATTCCAGCAGGTGCAAGATTTACAGTAATCCTTTTAACAGGAAAATCAAAACCAGAATTCCTTATTGCAGCCTCAACCCTCTCCCTTGATTCTTTTATAGCAGTATCAGGAAGACCTACAATGTTAAAGGATGGAAGTCCTCTTCCGAGATCAACCTCAACCTTCACTTCATATGCATCTATTCCTTCAAGAGTTGCAGAATTTACTACACTCAACATTTTCAAAAATTATAGCAAAATTCAAGTTTATTTCCAGTATTAAACATTTCACAATTTCATGAAATTAGGAACTATCAAATAGGATTACTGCGAGGTTTCTTCCTGTATTTTCTCCTTCTCTTCTGTAAGAAAAGAATCTTTTATCTTCAAAAGTGCAAACACCAGAATCAATGATATTCTTTACACCCTCCAACTCAAGTTTTCCCAAAATTATTCTTTTTAAATCAATCCAGTAATGTTTTCCACATATTCCAGGACCTATTAAAGAACTAATATTTTTGTACTCAACTTTCATTTCTTTTAAGAGTTTAAAAAATTTTTCAATTATTCCATTTCTTATTCCTTTATATCCACAGTGAAGAATTGCAACAAAATCCTCACCTTCAAAAAGGACAGGAAAACAGTCAGCAACAAGAACCCCAAGTGCTATTCCCCTTTTAAATGTTATCAATCCATCTGTATCATCAAAAAAAACCTCCTCTTCTTTACCTTCAACAATCCTTATATTTGCTGAATGAATTTGTCTTCCAAGATATATCCTGTCAGTATTTAATATATCCTGTATGTATCTTCTGTTCTCTTTCCTTCGCATATCACCAAAAGGAGAAAGAGTAATTCCTGAAGTATTTTTCAAATCAAATCTTAAAAAATTATCCCTTTGAGCCACTTGATGTATCAATTCCTCTTATTCTCAACATCAATTCTTCTGGATTTGAACTTGCTTTTAATGCGGTATCAAGGTCTATCTTTCCTTCCTGATACAGTTTATACAAACTCTGATTGAATGATTGCATTCCATAATATTCTCCCTTCTCTATCTGCTGGTGAATCTCTGAAAGATTATTCTCTTCAATGAGTTTTCTTATAAGAGGTGTTGCTATTAAAACTTCCACTGCTGGTATCATTCCAGAGCCATCCTTTAATGGAAGAAGTCTCTGTGAAATTACTGCTTTAAGTGTATCTGAGAGCATAAATCTTATCTGATTCTGTTCATGGGTTGGAAACATATCAAGAATCCTTGTAATTGTTTGATAAGTATTTATTGTATGAATTGTTGAAAGAACTAAATTTCCAAGCTGTGCACTTGTAAGTGCTGCTCTTATTGTTTCAATATCCCTCATCTCTCCTATTAAAATTACATCAGGATCCTGTCTTACAATATGTCTTAATGATGTTATGTAATCAGGAGTATCAACACCAATTTCTCTCTGTGATATTATTGACTTTTTATCCTCAAAATAAAACTCTATTGGGTCTTCAATCGTTATTATATGAGCATCTCTTGTTGTATTTATATACTCAACCATACTTGCAAGTGTTGTTGATTTTCCACTTCCGGCTGTCCCTGTAACAAGAACAAGTCCTCTTCTTTCCTCACATATTTTTTCAAGGACTTTTGGAAGATTTAATTCTTCAAAACTCTTTATCTTTGTCGGAATGTATCTCATAACAATATTTATCTTGCTCTTCTGATAAAAAACATTTACTCTGAACCTTGCATTCTCTATCTCATATGAAAAATCAACCTGTAAATTCTTTTTAAAACTTTCAATTTTATCCTCTGGAATAATACTTAAAGCAATATTTTTAAGAACATCCTCAGAAATTGGAGGAACCTCTTCAATATAACTTAATCTCCTGTTTACTCTTATGACAGGTTTTGAGTCTGCTCTTAAATGAAGGTCTGAACCATTTCTCTCAATAAGAACTCCCAGAAGTTCCTTTATATCATTCATTTTTTCCTCCAATCCTTCATCTTTCTTATAATTGCTGGAATGTTTATATCCTCTTCATGGACTCTCTCGTACTCTTCTTCCTCGTAAACTCTTTTTTCAATTTTTGAACTCCTCTCAAAATTTGTAGCAATAACTGTAATTCTCACACTTCCTTCAAGATTTCTATCAAATGCCTGACCGTATATAACATGTGCCTCAGGAGAAATTTCTTTGTTTATAAAATCCATTGCATCCTTTATCTCAATCATCTTCAGGTCCTCATCAGCAGTAATATTTACAAGAAGTCCTCTGGCTCCTTTAATTGATACATCCTCTAAAAGAGGAGATGTTATTGCCTGCTGTGCTGCAATTATTGAACGGTTATTTCCATTTCCAACTCCAATTCCCATAAGCGCCTTTCCAGCATCATGCATTATTGTCTTAACATCAGCAAAATCAACATTTATCATTCCATGCTGCGTTACAATATCTGAAATTGCTTGAACACCTTGTCTTAAAACATCATCAGCAACTTTATATGCATCAAGAGCAGGAGTATTCTCATCAACAATTGAGAAAAGCCTCTGATTTGGTATAACAAGAAGTGTATCAACCTTTCCTTCAAGATTTTTCAAACCTTCCTCTGCTTGCCTCATTCTTACCCTTCCTTCAAATTCAAATGGTTTTGTAACAACAGCAACAGTCAATGCACCCACATCATTTTTTGCAATATCTGCAACAACAGCTGCTGCTCCTGTTCCTGTGCCTCCTCCCATTCCAGAAGCAATAAAAACCATATCAGCACCTTCAAGTGCTTCCCTTATTGCCTCCCTGTCCTCTTCAGCAGCAAGTTTTCCTTTTTCAGGGTCTCCTCCAGCACCTAAACCCCTTGTAAGATTGACTCCAAGTTGCAATCTTGTTGGAGCAAGAGAATGCCTCAATGACTGAGCATCAGTATTTGCCGCTATAAATTCAACTCCCTGAATCTCACTTGCTATCATTCTATTTACAGCATTAACACCTGCTCCTCCAACACCAATAACCTTTATCTTAGCAGGTGAAGATGGTTCTTCATTTACGATTCTAAATACCATATCCCCCCCTTATCAAAAAAGTTTTTTTATCCAGGAAAAAAGTTTACTGAATGGTGGCTTTCTAACACTTCTTATACTTGGTTTTCCACCAAGAGATGGAACCTCATTTGATATTGCATACTTTATAAGTCCACAGCCAGTTGTATAAATTGGAGAACTTATTATCTCATCACTTCCTTTTATATCAAGTGGATAACCGATCCTTGCTGGAAGTCCCCAGAAAAATTCCTCTGCCATCTCTGTAAGACCTGTAATAAGTGCTGAACCTCCTGTAAAAACAATCCCACCCGGAATTAAATCCTTTACACCAGAGGATTCAATTACTCTTCTTATTTCTAAAAATATTTCCCTTAATCTCTCCTCTATTACCTCTGAAAGTTTCTCCTTTGAAATAATAATCTTTCTTCTTCTATCAATACCAAGTGCCTGAATCTCCTCATCCTCCTTTATAAGTGAAGTGGAAGATACCCCGAAACTTTCCTTTATTCTTTCTGCTTCCTTTATTGAGATTCTGAAAAAGTGCGCTATGTCCCTTGTTATGAAATCGCCACCAATCTGAATCTCTTTTATATCCTTTATATTCCCATCAACAAACATAACAATATCAACTGTCTGGGCTCCAAAATCAACAAGAACAACTCCAAGTTGTTTCTCCTCTTTACTCACAGCAACCTCTGAATTTGCAATACTTGAAAGTATTACCTCATTCACTTCAACTCCTGCTTTGTTTATACATCTAACAATATTTGATATTGCTGTTACAGAAGCTGTTACAATAAAAACCTTTACTCCAAGATGTCTTGCCTCCATTCCAATAGGTGGTGAATCAACTCCTCCCTGCCCATCAACAATAAATTCCTGAGGAATAACATGTATTATCTCAGAACCTGAAGGAACCCTTATTGCTTTTGCACTCTCTATGACCTGCCTGATATCCTCAACAGTAATCTCTTTATCTGATCCTGATATTGCTGTTGCTCCTTCATTCTTAAAACAGTGAATATGTGAACCCTTTATTCCAACATATGCTGTCCTTATAACCTCACCTGATTTACTTTCTGCCTCATCAATTGCTTCCTTTACTGCTCTGACTGTCTTATCAATATTCACAACTATCCCATTTCTCAAACCATCGCATGGAACTTTACTATAACCAATAACATTTATATCCCTTCCCTCAACCTTTCCAACTACGCAAACAACATTATTTGAACCAATATCAATCCCTGTTATTATTTCATTCATTCCTATCCTCCTTTACAATCACCTCTTTTTTATCACAAAATCTTAAATCAATATACTTTGGAAACTTTTTTTCCTTTCCAAGATGTCTCATCACCTTCTCAAGATAAACAAATTTTTCTTCAATTTCGTCAATTTTCGGTCTCCCCCATTTTACCAAAAAATGCCTCATTTTCAAAATAATTCCCTCATCCTCATCCCATCTAATCCCTCTTATACTCTTATACCACTTCTCCTTTTTATTTTTCAAAAAAATTATAAAATTAACAATCTCCTCTTTTGTATCCTCTTTCACTTCCTCAATATTCTCAAAATATGGAAAAAATTCCTTCCCATACTCTATAATAGATTTGTCCTCTGTAAAAACAAAAATCTTCCCATTCTTCTTAAAACCAAAACAAGGTTCTCTCTCTTTAATCCTAACTATAACTTTTGAAGGAAAATCAAAAATAACTCTCACTCTCTTAATCCATTTTAAATCCTTCAAAATATCCTTAATCCTTCCTGATGTATAAAAGAAAATTGATTTCCCCTTCTCAATTCTATTTAGAACCTCTTTCTTTGATGTGAATTTAACCCCCTCTATCTCAATAAATTTAACAGGAAAAAGTTTTGAATAGGGAATACTCTTTAAAATTCTCATGGTAAAAAATACAAAGACAAGAAAAAGAACAAACAGAATATAGAACTTAAAAAATCTTTTCTTCCTTTTTTTTCTTTTCACAGTGAATACTTAATTATCCTTTCAACAAGTTCTGGAAAATCAATTCCCACGACTTTTGCTGCTTCTGGAAGTAAACTTGTCTCTGTCATTCCGGGTATAGAATTTACTTCAAGAATATAAAAATCTCTTTTTCCTTTAATAAAATCAACTCTTGAAAATGCTTTACATCCAAGAAGTTTATGTGCCTTTAAAGCAAGTTCCTTAACCCTTTTCTCCTCTTCTTCTGAAATAGGTGCAGGACAGATATGCTCTGACATCCCTTTTACATACTTTGCTTCATAATCATAATACTCATTTTTCGGTATTATTTCCATACATGGTAGTGCCTCATCTCCAAGAATTCCAACAGTAAACTCCCTTCCTTTAATATACCTTTCAACAATAACCTTATCAGAATATTTGAGTGCCTCTTCTACCGCCTTTCTAAAATCTTTTCTCTTCTTAACAATACTTACCCCTATTGTTGAACCTTCATCAACAGGTTTTACAACACACGGAATAAATTTAATTTTTGCTTCATCACTTCTCTCAATAACATAATAATCTGGAACAGGTAATCCATTTGCTTTAAATATTTCCCTTGATTTCAGTTTATTCATTGAAAGAGCACTTGCAAGGACTCCACTTCCAGTATACTTTATTCCAAAGACGTCAAGCAATCCTTGAACCCTTCCATCCTCTCCATACTTTCCATGAAGTGCAATAAAAACAATATCAGGTTTTTCCCTTATCACCCTTTCATACCATTTCCCAACCGCATCAATACACTTTGCTCTATACCCCTTTTTTAAAAGTGCTTTATATATTGCCCTTCCTGTTTTGAGGGATATGCTCCTTTCACTTGAAACTCCACCGTATAAAACAACAACTTTTTTAATCCTCATAACCAATAAAATTAATCTCAGGTTTCAATCTAATTCCTTTCTCTTTATATACTTTATCCATTATTTTCCTCATTAATTTATAAAAATCCCTTCCCTTTGATCTTCTTCTCCATACAAAAAAATTTGGATTTCTTTCCCAAACCCTTACAGTTCCAACAGAGAAACCTCTTAAAGACATCTCATCAATCAATTTCCATGCCTTCTTATTTTTTGGATTAAGGAAAACAGAACCTTTTGAGTTCGGATGAAACAGATTTCTTTTCTTTCTTCTCATCATATACTCATGAATCCTCTTTTTCACCTCCCTCTTCGTCTTTTTTTTAAGTCTCATTTTTGTAAAAAGAAGAATTTCATCATCTTTAACTGGTCCCTGTCTATAAGAATATTTAAAAGCGGTTTTTTTATAAACTTTTCCATTTTTAAATATCTCAATCTCTTTAACATAATCAAGAATCTCCTTTCCAAAACATCCGGCATTCATCTTCATTGCTCCACCAACTGTTCCTGGGATTCCAATAAGAAACTCAATCCCTGAAAGTCCCCTCTTCATACTTTCCTTAACTAACTCCCTGAGAACAACACCAGATCCTACAACAACAGTTGAGTTTTTAAATTCAATCTTTTTAAAATCTCCTCCAAGTTTTATTATGAATCCTTTAATCAGTTTATCGTCAGCAACAGTGTTTGAACCAGCACCAATTACATAGTAGTTTTTATCCTGTGGTTTTATTTCAAAAAACTTACTAAGTTCCTCAAGATTAAATATCTCTAAAAAATACTCAATTTTCCCTCTACTTAAAATTCCAAGTTTATATAATGGGTAATTCTTCTTAATTCTTTCTCCGAATATTTCTTTTAATTTTTCAAATATCATCTCTTCTTCAATTCTTTCAAAACCATCTCTCCTATCTTATAAACATCTCCTGCTCCAATTGTAAGAAGAATATCTCCTTTCTGTATCTCTTTAAGTATCACATTTACTGCTTCTTTAAAATTAGAAACATATCTTTTTCTTAAACCCCTTGGTAAATTTTCCCATATAAGAAGAGAAGATACACCCGGAATTGGTTTCTCTCCTGCTGAATATATTGGAAGTAGAACAAGATAACTAACTCCATCAAAGGACCTTCCAAATTGAAAACTTAAAGATAATGTCCTTGAAAATCTATGTGGCTGAAACACACATATAATTCTTCTTTCAGGCCACTGCTCCTTTACTGTCTTTAAAACCATTCTTATTTCAGTTGGATGATGGCCATAATCATCAATAATAATTATGTCATCAATCTTTCCTTTTATCTCAAATCTTCTGTCCACTCCTTCAAAACTTTTCAATGCCTTTCTTATTTTACTGAAAGGAATATCAAGTTCTATTCCAACAGCACTTGCTGCAATTGAATTAAGAATATTGTGTTTTCCAGGAACAGAAAGTTTCACCTCTCCAACTCTCTTATTCTTAAAATAAAGTGTATATGATGAGGAAAAATCATGATCTCTAATATTTGTTGCAAGAAAATCTGCCTCTTTAACTGTCCCATAGGTAAAAAATTTTCTTTTTAAAAGAGGAAGAATCTCCCTTACATTTTCATCATCAATACACAAAAATGAAACTCCATAAAAAGGAGTTTTATTCAAAAATTCAACAAACGCATTTTTAAGATTATCCATATTTCCATAAAAATTAAGATGGTCATCATCAATATTTGTGATAACGCTTATTGTTGGAAGTAGTTTCAAAAAACTCGCATCACTCTCATCTGCCTCTGCAACAAGATAATCTCCAAGACCAAGCCTTGCAGAACTTTTTATATTCTTTAATCTTCCACCAATAACAACTGTTGGATCAAGTCCTCCCTCTTTTAAAACAAGTGCAATCATTGAGGTAGTTGTTGTTTTCCCATGTGTTCCTGCAATTGCAATTGAATATTTAAATCTTGTAAGTTCAGAAAGCATCTCTGCCCTTGGAATAACAGGAATCTTTCTTCTTACCGCTTCTTTTACTTCAACATTATCTGATAGAATTGCACTTGAAACCACAACAACATCAGTTCCTGAAGGTAGATTCTTTCCTGAGTGCCCTATTTTTATTTTTGCTCCAAGTTTCTTCAACCTCTTTATTATGTTTGAATTCACTATATCTGATCCAGAAACCTCATAACCAAGATTTAAAAGGAGTTCAGCAATCCCACTCATTCCAGAACCGCCAATCCCTATAAAATGAATCTTTTTAACATTCCTTAACATAAAATCTCCTCTATCTTTTTTATTCTTTCCTCAAAACTAAACTCACCCATTCTTTTTATAATTTCTTCTTTTCTCTCCTCAATTCTTCTTAATGAAGAAAAAAGTTTCACTTTTGAATAATACTTCTCCTCAATAACTTCACATCCTGTAATCTTTTTAAAATTCAATGCATTTATCAACTGATGATTCTTTGCAGCATATGGATATGGAATTAAAACCGAAGGAATTTTATAATAAATAAGTTCTGTAAGAGTAAGTGCTCCAGCTCTACAAACAGCAAAATCAACTGCTTGATAAACAATATCCATATCCCTTCTAAACCTGTATATAAATCTATTACTTAATTTTAACAAATCTTCTGGAATTTCGTAATATCCCCATATAACAATAATCTGATAATCCCTCAACTCCTTCTCAACCTCAATAAAACAGTTATTTATAAATTTTGAACCCTGACTTCCTCCATAAAAAAGAATTGTTTTCTTATTCTCTAATCCTAAAATTCTTCTTGCCTCTTTTTTTTCAAGTTTTTTTTCAGGAAAAATTATAGGATTCCCTGTTAAAACAAACTTCTTATTTTTTTTCTTCAAAGGAAAACCAAGAAAAACATATTTTGAGAAAGGAAGTAAAAATCTTACTGATTTTGATAAAAGAAAATTCTGCTCCTGAAGTATTAAAGGAATCTTGAAAATTTTTGAAAAAATAAAAGCATATATCGAGAGATGACTTCCTGTTGAAATTATGT
>QMOP01000027.1 GCA_003650255.1 Caldisericota bacterium | reverse complement strand
TCTCTCATCCTTAATATAAGGAGAAAAAGAAAAGCCAACCGATGAATCCCCTTTTTGATAACAGAAGAGAGGCATCTGAACATAAATACAACTATGAATCCAATCATCTTTCTCAAGTTCTTGAGGAAATATCCGGGTATGACAAAAACTGGGCATCAGAGAAATATCCTTTATCTCCTTTATATTGAATACTTTTTTTCCTTTAACATAATAAGCTCCTCCAATGAAAGCATAATCAACCGGACCTTCAATATCAGTAGAAAACAGCGGCAACCAACGACTATTTCTTACAACCATGAGTAGAATGATTTAAAAGAAAAAATTCCCCTTTAATTTCCTCAAATATCTAATAGCTTTTCTTAAATAATACTTTGTTTTAAACCATTTTTTGTAAAAATACTCCTCATTTTCTAAATTTAGATTCCTTAAACAAACCCTGTGATAAACAGAGGTTGTCCCACAATAAATCAATTTAAAACCCGCCTTCCTTATCTGCATACTAAAATCTAAATCCTCAAACTGAGACCCTCTATAATTTTCATCAAATCTACAATATTTTAAAATTTTAGAATTATATAGCGAACAACACCCATTTAATAAATCTCTCTCACAAACATACTCATATCCTCCCTTCTCTTTATATCCATGATGTATAAGATGTAATCCCCCAAAACTTATTCCTGCAGAAAAAATCTCTCCAGAAAGAAAAAGAACTCGGGGTTGAATCTGTCCTACGTCCTCTCTCCTCAACTCCAGAAGTTTATCCAACCAATTAGGTGTAACTATAATATCGTCATCCAGCATAACAAACCAGTCAGAGCTTACCTTGCTTATTCCCAAATTTCTATTTTCTGCAGCACTCCTTTTTCCTTCAATAAGAATCAAATTATAATTATCAGTGTATTTCTCTAAATTTTTCAAACATTCCTCTAACATCTCTGTTCTTTCATAACAGGGAATAACAATATCAATCAAGGAGGATTTTTCCTCTATATTTTTCAAAATTCCAATTTATAATCCATCACTCTCTTTTCTTCCATTTATCCTTAATTTCATCTGCTTTCTTCAATATCTCCTTTATCTCCTTCAATTTTCTCTCCTCTTCTGTTTCCTTTATTTCTATCTTTTCAACCTTCTCATCTTCCTCCTTCTTCTTTTTCCCTCTTAAAAGAAGAAACTCTGGCTGCTTATATCTCTTTGATAACTCCTCTTCATAGTTTTTTATAAAATTTGCATGTCCATCAATCACTTCATCTAATTTATCTTTTAATTCCTTTGATAAATCCTTTTCTTTCAAATTTCTAATTCTGTAAAGTGAAATCAATGCTCTTTTTCTAACATGGTCATCCTCATCTTTCGTAAGTTCTTCCAGCACAGGAACTCCTCTTAAATCACATATCTCTCCAAAACACCATGCACTTGAAACCCTCATCCACTTATCTCCACTCTTACTCATTTTTATTAATTCCTCTAATGCTCTTTCAGGATTAATTTTATAAAGTGCTTTACAGGCATTTGCTCTTACACGGTTGTTTTTATCCTCTAAAAATGGCTCAAGTAACTTCTCAATTACTTCTTTATCCTCCACACCCTCAACAAGTTCTGCTTCCATTATCTCTATTCCCCTTGCCCTTACCCTTGGATTTGGATCATGGATTAATTCACCAATACTCACACTATTTCCCACAGGATTTTCTGGTGAAAGAAGAGCCCTTCCTTTCTTTAATGCCTCACTTGTCTTAAGAATAATATTCATAAGTTCTTCCTGTTGTTTCACAATAAATGCCTCTCTTTTTTTAAGTTTGAAATTAAAATAAGCAAAAATAAATACAAGTATTATTCCCACTCCTCCAATTACACCAAGAATCATATAAAGTGAATATCTTTTTTGTTTTTTTTCAAACTCAGCAATTTTCTCCTCAATCCTTTTCAATAATTTTTCTCTCTCTTCATCACTCTTTTTTATAATCTTTAAAAATGTATCCCTGTCCAATCCTTTTATCTTTCTTATCTGCCTTTTCCGGATAGAAGAAACTATTTCAGATACTTTCCTTATCTTTTCTACTCTTTTTTCCTTCTTTTCTTCCTTTTTTTCTATCTTCTTAGGAGGATATAACTCGTTTTTCACTATTTCGTATAACTTTTTTACTCTTTCTGAACCTGGATCAATTTTTCTCGCTCTTTCAAGGAGCTCTAATGCTTTTTTTAGTTCCTTCTTAGCATAAAAAGCATTTGCTCTTTCAACAAGAATTTGAAGATAGAATGTCTTAATCTTTGGATTATTCGGTTCAAGTTCCCAGGCAATTCCAAGTTTCTCGAGTGCTTTTTCATACTCTCCTTTAATATATGCACTTGTCCCTTGATTGAGGTAAACCTCAGCTGCTGTTTTAGATGAAAGTTGATAGTTGAAAGTTAAGAAAAGTAAAATTAGAAATATTCTATTCATTTTAGCATCTCTTTTATCTTCTTCACTCTTTTAAGCATATCAAGTGCTTCTTTATTATCTGGATTAAGCCATATAACAATTGAAAGCGCTTTTTCACACTTTTCATATTCTGCACCATTTAAATATTCCTCTGCTTTCTTATAATAAAAATCCTCCTTCCTCTTTTTAATCCCAGGAGATAATCTTTCTGCCTCCCTCAATTTTTCATTTGAAATCATCTCCTTTCCTGTAAGGAAATAATCTTTTGCCTCTTCAAAAAGTTCTTCTGCTCTTCTTTCATTTAAAATCCTTCTTGCTTTTTCTTTAAAATCAATTGCCTCCTTATTACTCCTATCCATCTTTAAAATTTTATCTGCATACTCAATGACCTTATCAAAATCTTTTCTATCAAAGTAATATTTAACCACAGATAACAACTCCTCAACTTTTTTCCTCTTTCTCTCATTTGCGATAATTCTTTCCTCTTCAGGAGTTAAACCAAGTTTTATCTCAAGAGAAAAATTATGAACTGTATCAATATCCTGAAAAACCGCACTGTATGAAAGGGAAACATCTTTAAATAAAAACTTTATTCCAAAACTTGATCCTCTCTTCTCATATCCTAAACCTATTTTGAAAATGTCAAATATTTTATAATCTGCTCCAAAATATCCCCTCCATGTTCTTCTTCTGGAATAAACATCAATGAGGATGGCATCCATATATAGATTTAATTTCTCCTTTAAAATAGGAATCAAAAAACCAAACCTGTAAGATGCCGAAAATTTTTCAAAAGTATTCTTTATTTTTAAGCGCGGTTCAACAATATTGTAATATGTAAATCCTGCTTTCATACCTTTAAATGGAATCTTAAAATTTGCTCCAACATCAAATCCATAGCCGGAATCATGAAACTCTCCAAAATTATGATATACAACTTTTAAGTTTAGCCCTAATGTTATAAAAGGATTTGCTGGAAGGGAGAATGTAAAAAGATAACCACTTCTAATTTCATTTATATATCCAAGAACTTGACCGAAATCATCTGTATTTTCTATACCTTTTGTTGAAAGTTGGAAATATGAAGCACCGAGATAAAGTTTTTTATAGATTCTTCTTGCAAAAGAGAAAAAATCCCAACGAGTTCCAGCAGGAAGTTTTGTGCTTGTTAATTTTATTTCAGGCCTTTCAACTCCATAAATTCCAGATGGATTCCAATAGGAATATGAAGAAGAACCTTGAAGAGAACAACCAGCTTTTCCTATTGCTGTAACAAATGAATCTGCCTGATATGTAAGAATATGCTCTCCTGCAAAACCAGCATCCTCAACTGTTTGAACCGAATAAAGGGAACTCATTAAAAAAAGAACCATTATAAAAAAAAGAGTTTTCATCTTATTCCTACACCACATCTCTGTTCACTAATAGCGAGTGGCAAATGGTAAATAGCAAATAGCGAATGGTAGGTGGTTTTTCCCGAGGGGGCTTTGTGAGCGAGGACATGGAGCATTCTACCGCAGCGAACAGAGCGAGCCACATACGCGAGCGTCCCCCGAGGGGAAAACCGCCTTCCTTTATCGGTACACTTTTCACTAATGCTCCCATCTCTATACTGTTCACTTTCTATATTATAATATTTATCTCAAAATAGCAATCTTTTTTATTAAACTTTTTTCCCTTCCATTTACTGATTTTGCTTTTAAATAAAGAATATATGTTCCATTTGAGCAGAGCATTCCCTTTCCATTTCTTCCATCCCACATAAATTTAACAGGAATTATTCCATCAGGGTCACCATTCTCAAAAAATTTCCATTTTTTAACAAGCTCTCCTGTTAGAGTGTAAATTTTTGCTTCTACCTCGGAGTTTTCCTTTAATATATAAGAGATGGTAATCTCTTCCTTTAAGGGGTCAAATGGATTTGGATAAACAAGCAAATCCCCAACAAAATCTGATACAGGGGATAATGCAAAAATTGTGAAATATGAAAGAGAGGATATATCTGCAATCAACTCTTGATTTTTCTTATCAAGAACAGTATTAAGAATACTCCATCTATTATCATCAAGTTTGAAAATTCTCAACTTTTCAACACTATAATTCTCTCCATCAACAATTCCATCTCTATCTTTATCAAAATTCTTATAGGAAAACCTGAGTTCTATCTCAGACGGTAACTTCTCAATAACTTCTCCTGTTATCTTCTTTCCTGTAATATAATAAATTCTTGCATTTAAATTCCTTATTTTATCCTTTCTCAATAGCTCAAATGCCTCCTTAAATAAAGGTGTTGAACGGGGAACTTCAAATATTTTAATAAAGGAATCATCAGGAAAAGTTGATGTATCAATACTTACCTCTAACTCCTCATAATCTCCATAAATTAAATCTGTAGCATAGAATATTTTTAACTCATTGAGAACTGGAGTTTTTGTTGAAAAATTTGTCTTAAATATGCATCTAACCTCTAACTTCTCTCCATAATAAGAAAAACTCTTTGTTGAGGTAAAAGGGCCATAGGTATTCTTTACTCCAGAAGAGGTGATATCAATAAAAAAAGATATTTCTGTCCCTTCTTTCTGAATTACAGGAGAAAAATAAAACCCTTTCCACTCAACTTCTATTCCTGGCGAAAAATTCCATATATATGTTCCAGAAGATGTGTAAACTCTTTTAACATCTTTAAAGGATACTACAGGTTCTTTTTTCAAATATCTATATACCTTTACATTATCAAAAAAAGATTCAACGCTATCTCCAGCAGTTTCACAGCTTACAAATAAATATAAATTCAAACTATCTTCAGAAGAGATAGAAGTAGCAAACTGCTTTTTTAAACTATTGTCCAAATAAACTTTAATCAAACCTTCCTCTTCTATTTCAATTTGATAATAATATGTAGATCCAAAAGATATTTCTCCACCTAAATTTTCACTATTAGTAAAAGGAGACTCACATCGAGCAGTAGTATTAATATTACCATCAATGTAAACCCACCCCCAGTTAACAATAGTTTTCGTTCCAGAAACTACTCCAAGCATACCCCTTCCAGAACCATTAGATGATGACGGAACTACCTCGTACAGAATTCTAACTGGGGGATAAAAACTTCTTTTACTTTTTAAAACAACTCCTGTCCAGCCATCACCTGTAGCAGTATCTGTCCCCCTTATACTCAATCTCCCTTTCTCCTCTTTAACTGTATAACCAGAACTATCAAACTTTTTATGCTCTACGAAATCCGCCCATCTATCACTATAAACACCATCTTCAAAATTATCAAAAACAAGAAAAGTATCATCAGAGAAAACAGAAAAGGCAAAAGGATTTCCATAGTACATATAAATTATTTTCTCCGAATTCGCTGACACTGTGGAAATTCTAATCCATATATCCGAAGAATCTGCTGTATTCCAACTTTCTATCCAGTAAAGATACTCTTCTCCCTCACTACTCACAAATCTTATATCACTCCCATCCTCTTTCATATTTGAATAATCAAATTTTGTTGAAATTTTAATCTGGAAATCACTCAAAGTGTATGTGCTGTTATTTACAATTTCAATCGGTATAAAATAATTCCAATCTCCACCGCCGGAATAACTTAAATTCGAAACTCCTCTCAAAGTTATTGTCTGAGTAAATACCTCAAGATTTTGATACTCTCCTTCTGTAAAATCCTGAATTTCAATCTCTGCTGAAAACAATAAAAAACTAAAAACAAATAAAATCATTTCCTATAAGTTGAAAGAGCAAGAAGAAACCAGAATGGTTCCATAATTCTTACAATTATAAAAGTATTTGTTGTAAGAGCATGGATGAGAAGCCCCAGAAATGAACATAATAACCCAAGTGGTATATAAACCATTTCACTTTTATTTAACAAATTTTTTAGAAAATTGTAAATATTTTTTAAAAGCACCAAAAACACTATAAATCCCATAAGCCCTATTTCATTTAAATATCTGAAATACTGACTATCAATAAAACCACATCCAGTAACTCCTGCTCCAAGAAAAGGATATCTAAAAAACCATTTTTTTGTCTTAATCTGCCACGATTCAAGTCGTGCTGCAGCAGATGGTTCAAAAGTTATTCCTGCAAATTCATAACTTCCTTTAAATGTATAAAGCCATCTCTCCTTTGCCTGCTGTTTGATTTTTGAGGGTATGACAATAATTCCAATAATAAGAATAAATAAACTCATAATTAAAACAAAAGTTCTTCTTTCTGGAAAAAATATCCAAAAACCAAGCAGAACAAAAGGAAAACTTATATATCCTGCACGGGATTCTGTTCCAAGTAGAAGTGGTAAAAGGGAAAGAAAAACTATTATACCAAAAATCCTTATCCATTTTTTAGGATGAAGAAATGAAAGAGCAAGTGATTGTCCGAATAAAAGAAGGAAATAACCACTTATACTTCCTGGCTCCTCATCAAAAGGAGCAACAACCCTTTCTCCCCTTAAAAGTAGAGTATATCCATATATTATTACAATTACTGCTGTTACCCAGAAAAGGGTATAAAAAATATTTACCTGTTTTTCATCTTTCAAAATATTTACAACAAGAAAATAAATCATTGCATACTCTGTAAATTTTAAAAGGTAAAATACTGCTTTTTTAAATGTAACATTGCCAAGGATATTTCCCCTGAAAGTTGAAAGGTAAGTAACAATGAGAAAATAAATTATAAATCTATTAAGCGGTGTCCTTTTTATAAGACCGAGTTCCTTAAAAAAGGCAGTTCTAAAAAGCCATGTGAAAAACATAAGAATTAAAAGTAAATCATCAAATCTTATAACAACTGCTCTTCCAGGAACCTCAGCAACCTTTATTTCAGGAGAAAGCAGCATAGCAAATATGAGAAGATAAACTGGAATGTTTATGTTTATAAGAGAGAGAAAAATTATTGAAATCGAAACGACAATAAAAACAGGTAACTTTACTGGAGAAAATGCTATAAACCTACCCACAAGAAAGGATAAAAATACAAATACAAAGAAAAAAAAGATATTTCTCAAATCTATCCTTTCTCTTCCTCTTCAGAATAGTATCTGTGATAATAGTAATAGTAGTATCCCGTATCCATCAGTTCTGCTGCTCTTATGTCATTCAGAACTATTCCAAGAACCTTTCCCTTTGCCTGCTCTATCTGAATCTTTGCTCTTCTCAAAGCACCCCTTGCTGTAACACCAACCTTATAAACAATAACAACTCCATCAAGTTTTGGACTTAAAATTGAAGCATCCGCTACAGGTAAAACAGGAGCAGAATCAAACATAATAACATCAAATCTCTCCTTAACCCTTTCAAGAAATTCAAAAAATATCTTTGAATTAAAAAGTTCACTTGGATTTGGAGGAAGTGGCCCACTTGTAATAAGAGAAAAATTCTCTATCCCCCATGTCTTCGCAATTAAAGCAGGGTCTATTGCTCCAAGAAGTATATCCGTTGTTCCTCTAATTATCTCATCAAAATTAACATTTCCAAGTAGATAATTTGTAAGTCCTGGCTCTTTTGGAACTCCAAAAATTCTGTGAATTACTGGTTTTCTCAAATCCGATTCAACAAGTAAAACTTTTTTTCCCATCTGTGCTGCTGCAAGGGAGGTGTTTGATACAACAAGGGATTTTCCCTCTTTTAAGGAGGTTGAAGTAAAAAGAACTGTTTTTGAAGTTGCTTCTATATCTGATAATTCAATGTTCGTAAAAAGGGTTCTGAAACTTTCTGCTATTGGAGATTTAGGGTCAGAAAATATTATAAGTTTCTCCTTTATATCCTTACTTTTCTCTTTTTCTCCAATTCTCGGTATAACAGCAAGAACAGGAACCTGAAGATACTCCTCAACCTCTTCAATTGTTCCAATTGAAGTATCAAGATTCTCTCTTACAATTGCTCCTATTATTCCAAGAAAAATTCCAAGAATAAAACCCATCATATAGTTCATTTTCTTATTTGGTCTAACAGGTCTTGAAGGTGGAGTTGCTGGATTTATAACATGAACATTTGGCGCCTTATCTGCTTCTGCAATCAAAGCATCTTTATATTTTTTACTTAAAAGTGTATAAAGCTGTAAATTTAAATCAAGCTCCCTCTTTAATCTCATATATGCAAGGTCCTCCTTACTTACAGCAGCAAGAAGCGATTCAACATCCTTTATTCTTCTTTTTACTGCTTTAACCCTTGGATGATTTTCAGTAAACTTATGAAGAAGTTCTGAGAGTTCAAGTTTTAAAGAAGCAAGTTGCTGTTTTAAATTGCTTCTTACTCCTGTAATCTTTCCTGTCTGTTCAAAAAGACGAATTGCCTCCTCTGAATCCTCTAACTTTGCTTTTGCAAACTTAAGCTGTTCCTCTATGAATTTTCTTAATTCTCTATCCCTCTCTGTCTTTCTCTCAACACTTTTTATAACATAAACCTCAGCAATTGTATTTGCAATAACTGCTGCCTCTTTTGGATCAGTTGAGGCAACCTTAATATTTAAAACATTACTATTCGCTTCTCTCTTTACAGAAACCCTTGATATAATCTCACTTACTTTTCTATCAATCTCCTCTGGTTTTGGATTTTTCCCCGCAAGACCAAGTTTTTTAACAACCTCCTCAATAACAGGTCTTGATTTTATTATCCTTGCCTCTGTTGACATTATATCTCCAGGATACCATGTGAAAAACTCCTGAAGAAATCCTGTCTGAGTGAATCTTCTTTCAATCTCAACACTACAACTTGCTTCATAAATAGGAGTAACCTTTGAAGTGTAGAATACTGTAAGTGCCTCTGTTAATAAAACTGCAAGAATTATTGTCCACTTTCTTCTTCTTAAAATTCTCCAGTAATCATAAAGATTCAATTCATACTCTTTTCTTTCAACCATTTTTTATCTCCTTCTCATAAATTATCTAAAAACTCCTCTAAAGAAACTTCCGCATACTTTAATATTTTTGCAAGTGTTGATCTCTTAACCGGTCTATGAGCAGGAATTATAATCTTTAAAACTTTTTCTTTTTTCCTTTTCTGCATTCTAATATGACTACCTTTCTGTCTTACAACAATAAATCCCAATCTCTGAAGTGTTGAAACTATTTCTTTGTAACTCAAAGAAGGAACCTTCAAATTGCAATCTCCTTAATCTCTGCATTTTCACCAATAACAATCTCATCCTCTACAGGCTCTAAATAAAGCTTAATCGCTTCCTTAATATTCTCCAGTGCCTCTTCCTTTGTCTCTCCCTCACTTACACAGCCAGGTAGAGAAGGAACATATGCAGTAAAGCCCCCATCCTCTGATGGTTCAAGAACAACCTTCAGTTTCATACCATCCTCCTACAATATCACTGAAAGTGTTATCAAAACACTTATCAAAGTTAGTGTTGGCATAACATTTGAAACAAACCAGTTCCATGAACCAATTGCTGACTTTGGAATATAAACTATATCTCCAGGAATAAGAGAAACATCATCCTCATCTCCTCTCAAAATTTTTTTCAAATTAACAATAAAAAACTCCTTTCTTCCTTCCTTCTCCCTTATTATAAAAACCCTTTTAAGATACGCATTTGCAGTATAACCTTCTGCTTTTGCAACAAGTTCTGTAAGTTTCATCTCCTTTACAAGTGGAAATGTCCCTGGTTTCCTTACCTCTCCTATTATTGCAACCTGTCTATAAGCATAATTCAGAATTAAAACAGAAACCTGTGGATATTTTATATACTTTGACAAAAACTCAGTAAGTTCCTTTTCAAGCTCCTTTGGTGTTTTTCCTGCAACCTTCAATCTTCCCTTTATTGGATAGGGAATTGTTCCATCAAGCTGAACAATTACTCTTCTTGTAAAATCCTCACTCTGCCATACAAAAATTTCAATTTCATCACCTGGTTGAATTCTGTAATCTTCACAGAAGAGAGTATTCAAAAAACATACAAGTAGTATCATAAACATTTTAAGAATTTTATAAAATTTCATTCTGAAAGTAAATCTTTAAAACCTTTAAGATTTTTAAAACTAAAAATAATACTTCCATTTTCATCCATAAAAATCTTCAAACTGATTCTTTTCCTTTTATATCTCCTGTAATACTCAAGTACTTTCCTAACATATCTTCTTGTTTCCTGATAAGGTGGAATATTCTTATATTTTTCAACAGCAAGAGGCCCTGCATTATAGGCAGCAAGTGCTAAGATAAGATCTCCTTTAAACTTCTCAAGCATCTTTTTTAAATACGTTATTCCTCCCCTCAAATTCTCCTCAGGGTCATATATGTCACCTACACCAAGTTTTCTTGCTGTATGTGGCATAAGTTGCATCAAACCTCTTGCCCCTTTTCTTGAAACAGCATAAATATTAAAATCTGATTCAACCTTCATAATCGCCTTCACAAGAAGGGGGTCAACCCCTTCTTCTTTAGCAACTCTTCTTATCAATTCATCAAACTCTGTATCCTCTTCAACAAATAAATCCTTTCTTTTTTTCAAACTCTCTAAAAACCCTTCATCTATTTTTTCAGGTCTTTCAATAAAAACAACCCTATCAATTCTTAAAGGGTCAAATTCAAGTTTTCCATTTAAGATATAAACCTCAACAACTCCCCTTGAAGAAAAATGTATATCACCATCAAAAATATTTCCATTTCTTAAATAAATCCTTCCATGGTAGGATAATAG
>QMOP01000026.1 GCA_003650255.1 Caldisericota bacterium | reverse complement strand
TTCTCTCATAATGCTGAAAATACGAGTGTTTTATCAAATCCAAAAACAACAGTTTTTTACTCAAGACATTAAACCCCCTCCCAAAAAACCTTACTCTTCTTATTTCTTTAACATTTTCAAAATGAACATCAATCGGAAGTTCCCATTCCCTTCTTCTAAAACAATATTCTCCACTTGGAACAAAACTGTATTTTAATTCTCTCATTACAGAAAAAAATCTTTCTTTATCCTCTAAATCAACACAAATATCAATATCCTCCATATCCCTCTCACCAAGTTTATAAACTTTAGATACAATAAGAGCCATTCCTCTCATTAAACAAAAATTTTCAAAATGCTTCATTAATTCATTTACCTGATTTAAAGCAATTATATTTTTAGCAAGTACATTTTTATTTATCTTGTGCCAAGAATCCTTTGTCATTTAATCTCCATGCTTAACACTTTTTCCCCTATAAAGAACAAAATCCTCAAGATATGGTGCTTCAAGAACAATTAAGCCCTCTTTCTCCTTTAATTCATAACTCTTACCACTTTTGATGAAATATGCCTTAAGCCCCTTTCCAATTCCTTTGTCAAAAAAGTAATTCACAAATCCAGTAAATGTCTCAACATTGTGTTTTATTTCAAATTCTTTAACTGCCTTTCCAGGAACTTCAACACTGAATTCTCTTTTTTCCTTAACCTCTATCTTAAAAGGACCCTCAAGATGTGTTGCAAATGTAATTTTTTTAAGACTCCCAACATTAAAATTGTATTCATTAAAATAAAGAACCCCTTTAATATTCGGACCAAGCAACTTTTTCTTATGAAATTCCTTTTTAATCTTTTTCTTTTTTACTCTCTTTTTTCCAAAAAACCATCTGAATGAAAATTTATGCGTATCACCAAGTATTCCATAATTTCTGTAGGAATAGTCAAAATAGATATTCTTAATTCCAAAACCAAATCCAAAATTAAGTCCATTTAAAAATCCTAAATTGTTACCATAAAACCTACATGAATAACCTCCTGAAATGTGAAGATATGGAAGAACAGGATAGTTAACTGAAACAGTAATCCAGGGATAATCATCAATCGGTTTTTTAATCTCATAAAACAGAGCAAATTTCTTAAAATCCTTAAAACCACCTGCTCTCAAAGTTAGAGGAATGTTAAAATACTTTTTATTGAATTTCACTGCAGGGCCAAGATTTTCAATCATAAAACCAAAATTCTTATATCTGTAAAGAAAATCCAGAGAGAAACCACGTGCCTTATAAACATCTATTCTTTCTTCAAAAATCTTTATTCCAATTCTATATGGATAATATTCATAGGAAATGTTAAAAAGTGAACTCCTTGCTCCAAACTCTCCTTCAGGAGTTGTAAAGGGGTAAATAATGTCATCCTCACCAACCCCACTTCTTCTCTCAATTTCCGATGGAACATAAAGATTAAAAAATCTTAAATAAAAATTATTATGAGCAAACTTAAAACCAAGAATCTTTAAATCCTGAAACCAGAAATCATTTATAATACTAATTCCTTTTCTTTCATCAACAACTGTCTTTATCTCTCCCATTCTTCCAAAATACGCATCCTCCTCAATTTTTAAGAAACTGAAACCAGTAGAAGAAGCAAGTGGATGAATCCTGTATGAGTGTAAGTGAACAGTGACTAAGTGAAGAGTGACTAAGTAAATAGTGAGTAAGTGAATAGTCCTTTTTAAAAATTTCCTTTTCATCTCAATCACTCAGTCACTAATTAATGAACAATTGCCATCTTCCTCTTTATAACATCCTTCCTATTCCCTTTCTCTCCCTCAAGAATCCAGATATAAACACCTGATGCAACATTACTTATATCCCATTTTATCTCCTGCGCCTTTCCAATATCAATTAAACCATAATCCTTCTTTTTATACCATATTAAATCTCCATTTAAATTGAAAACTCTTATCTTAACCTTGCACTCATTTCCAAGATAAAACTTGAAATAAAGTTCATCTCCTTTTGCTGGTTGTGGATAAACATAGCATTTATTTTTATCAATCAAATATGGGGCACCAAGAAACTCCATAATTCTGAAATATGAAAAATCATTAATTTCAGCAACAACCTTATCCTCTTCAATATCAGGATAAGATGTGTGTATCATCTTCCACTCATCTCCTTCATCCCATAAAAACAATCTCAATCTCCTTTCATTATTGTAACTTCCACCCTTATATGAAATCTTCAGGATAATATTTTTATCAAGAACTATCTCCCTTGAATTTACATAATTTCTTATGTATGAAATATCCTTTCCAGAAAGAGAATCCAGTTCACTTTCCTTAACAAGAATAATCTCTTTTGTGATATTCAAAGGAGAAACATTTTCAGGAATTTTAACATCCTTATATTCATCTTCAAGCGGAGTTCTTACATAAAAGAAAAGAGCCTCACTATATGTACCTTCAGAAACAAAAATCTCAACTCCATCTCCAAGTTCAAGTTCTCCTCCTTCAACTGAGACCTCTTTAAAGTTCTTTAAAGGAACTGCATAGGAGTAAACTCCATCTGAATAATTCCATCCATCAAAACTTTTTATAAGGTAATAATATGTAATTCCATCAACTAAGTTCTTATCAATCCAGTATGTTGTTCCTTTTGAAAGTGTGAGGTGTAAGGTGTAAGGAGTAAGGGTAGAGGTTGAACGATAGATATAATAATATTTAACATCATTCTCTCCACTTCCATCATCAGGTGATAAATTCCAGGTAAGAGTAATACTTCCACCGTAATCAAAAGGAGTATCAAAACACATAAAATTCAAAACATCTCTTGGTTTAATAGAATCGGGCTGTGATAGAGCAGTTGCTAAATTTGACTCCTTACTTTCAAGATTCCACTCATCAAAAGCAAAAATCTTAAAATAATATGTAACTCCTCTATCAAGTCCTGTTATAAGAAAAGAGTGAGTTTCAAAAGGGGAAAATTCAGTTGAAATGAATACTTCATAATAAGGAATTAAAGAGGAATTGGTTGAATAAACTATTCTAAATCCACCATCCTTAACATCTCCTTCCCTTCCATCATCTCCAGGAGATGTCCAGGAGAGTAAAATACTTCCATCAATATTTCCCATCTCTGCTTTTAAATCAGTTATTGAATCAGGTGAAATTCCAGTAACAACAGAAGTTGAAATATTTGAAGATGAGAATCTACTGGCATTATCAAAAGTATAGATTATAAAATAATATGTAAGTAAAGGTGTAAGTTCTGTTATAGTATAGGAATAAGGTGTAAGGGGAGAAAGATCTGAAACATTTATCTCTATCTTATATTCATTCTCATTCCACAATTTTGTAAATGTATCATAATCAATTCTAAAAGAACCAGTTAAGTTTCCAGTGGTTCCATCATCTCCAGGGGATGTCCAGGAAAGTTTTACCTCTGCTTCATTTAAAGAAATTGAATCTAAACTCGTAATTTCTGCTGGCGGAACTACATCTGCTCCTTCCCAGGGATATGCACTTTTTATCTCTGTCGGAGAACTCTCATTTCCTCCTTCATCAATGGCTTTAACACAGTAATAATAAGTTGTATGATTAATAACATTCAAATCCTGATGTGTTGTTCCTGGATGAAGAACTCGAGTAAGAAAAGAAAAGTTTTTATTATCTGTTGAACGGTAAATATTATACCCTTTAATATCTTTTTCAGTATTTTCCTGCCAATAAATATCAACAAATCCATCTCCAGCGGAAACTCTAAAACCATCTGGAGTTTTTGGAGGGAAGTCAGAGGGATACTCAAAAACTGGACCTGAAGGAGAAGACTGGTTTCCTGAGGTATCAAAACTTGAAAGAAGATAATAATAAGTTATAAAATTTATTAAACCTTTATCCTGATAACTTACTGTATCACTGCTTAAAATAACTAAAAGGGAATAATTTTTACTGTCAGTTGAACGATAAAGTTTATAACCTCCTATGTCCTCCTCCTTATTTGCACTCCAGTACAGTTCAAGAACTCCTCCAACTCCAGGATTTATTACAGTAAGACCTTCGGGTTCTTGAGGTGGAAGATTATCAAAGGGATAAGCAGAGACAACTTTTGAAGGAACTGACTCATTCACTCCGTCATAACTCGTTAAGTAGTAATAATAAGTTAAATTGTTTTTAACTCCTGTATCCCTGTAATAAGTTGTTCCCTTTGGAAGTTTAACATGTAACGTATAAAAGTTAACGGGAGAGGTTGAACGATAAATTCTGTATTCAACAACATCATTTGAGCCACATCCATCATCAGGAGAAAGTGTCCAGCTGAGTTTTATTGCTCCTCCATTATCAAATGGATAGTCAAATGCTGTCAAGTTCTCAGGTGGTCTCGGAGGATTGTTTAAAATGCAACTACTTATTCCATAACCATTTGTCGCTTCAATCTTCAAATAATATGTTCCATCTGTAAGTAAAGATGTATCCCAGTAAGTTATTGTTGAACCAGAAACAGTCCAGTTTCCTGTTGAAATTTTTACAAAATCAATCATATTTGTTGAATAATAAACAGTCCAGTTAATGGAAGATAAACTTTCAATATAACCCTTTATTCCAACAATTCCACTGACAGTATCCTCATCAGGATAACTTATTGATACAACCTCACTTGCTTTAAAACATTTAACCTTTCCATTCCATGTTGCAAGATATATATAACCATTACTTATTGCAGGAGTTGTGTAAACAGGTGAGGAGGAATTATCAATAAGAAAATTATTAAGAATTACTCCTGAGGTTGATATTTCAAATAAATATCCTCCATAATTTGGAACAAAAATCCTCCCATTTGAAAGAGAAGGAGATGCAATATAATCTGTATCAATTATATCTCCAATTTCCAACTTCCATAAAATACTTCCATCACTCTGGGAAAGTGCTGAAATATACTGTTTTGTTGTTGCATAAACAATATAAATATTTCTATCATCTCCTGAAACAGAAGAAACAACCATACCCTCACCTGCTAAATTTAAACTGTCTGACATCCAAAAAACAGAACCATCACTATTTAAAGCAATCACCCTTCTTTCATTATCTCCTGGAGCAAAAAATATTTTTCCATTATTACAAAATGGTGTAGCCATTCTAAAACTTCCATCTGTCTGATAATACCAAACTCCATTTCCAAGAGAATCAATCTTATAAATTCTACCATTATTTGAAGTAATATAGATATAATTGCCATCAGTAATAGGAGAGGAATGGATAAGATTACCTGTATCAAACCTCCATTTAAAATTTCCATTTAATTCAAGGGAAATAAGATAATCCTCATAATCAGGATTTCCAAAACCAGGAGCATATAAAATCATATTCTTAAATATAAGTGGAGATGAGAACGTTTCAGCAGACACTGTTGAATATTTCCATAAAATTTCTCCTGTTAGTGAGTTAAAACAGTAAAGATTTCCATCAAAACTTGCAACATAAATTTTATTATCCTCTATTATTGGAGTTGAATTAATCTGTCCATCAGTTGAATACTGCCATACTACCTCTCCTGTTAATGAATTGAAACAGTAAACTGCTCCACTTCTTGTACAGATATAAAGATAATTACCTTTTATAACAGGAGAAGCAAGTATTTGAGAAAATGTATTGTATTCCCATAAACTATTCTTATCAACATTTTTTGCTGTTTCCCTTATATAATTTGAACCATAAACATCACACTTCCACTTTGTCCAGGAAGCAGCAAGTAGGAAAGAGGCGAATAGCAAATAGCAAATAGCAAATAGTGAGCAGTAAACATTTACCATTCGCAATTCACAATTCGCAATTCGCTCTTTTTTAATACTTGATTCCATAAATCCTTCCATCAAGTCCTGGTATATATATTTTACCTGAATTAACATCAAGAACAAAACCCTCTCCAAGTGGTGTGCCAATATTCACAGGATAACCTGATTTAAGTGAAGGAGTATTTCCATCTGTAATTGCATATAAGTACCCATTCTCTGTTGTGAAATAAAGATATCCCTTCCAGTCAGCAACTGTTAAAATTTTTGAATCTGCCTGATAGGGCCAGGAACCCTCAATTATTCCACTTGACGCTTCAACTCTATAAACCCTTCCATCTTCTGTTCCAAAAAATACATATCCATTATTGTAATATATATTTGAAGTAATTGGAGAACCTGCATCAATATAACCATCTGTTGCACCAGGGGAGACAGTCCATCCAGAAGGAATTGTCGTAAGATTTGCTCCATCCCTTGCATATAATTTTCCATCAGAAGAACCAATGAAAACAATATTCTTATCAAGAATAGGACTGTAATAACCAGCAGAAACAAATGGTGTCTGAAGAATCTCTCCTCCTGTGTCCATGTATGAGGTAACAGTTCCATCATTAAGATTTACTCTGAAAACTCTTCCACTTTCTCCACCAGCCCACAGAGCATAAACTCCTTTCCATCCTTCATTAAGATAAATACCTGTCTTTATTGGAGTACCAAGATTTGCATTCCAGACATCTGTTCCAGCATCAAGTGTAACTCTGTAAATGTAGCCATCACTACATGATATATAAACATCATCTCCTGAAGAGGTTACTGCTCTTACTGCCTGAGAGAAACTTCTTGACCACTTCTGAACAGGAATTCCATCCTGGTCCTCTACACAGTACACATCTCCATTTTCATTTCCAAAAATAATATAAGAAGTATTAACAATCCATTCTGGACGGCATTTTATAGGTGAAAGATTCTCAGGAGCAAATGGTGAACTCCATCTATCAGTTCCATCACTCTTTTTTAAATAAAGTTTTCCATCCTCACTTACAACTGCAAGAAGGTCTCCTTTAAGTCCAAAATCCCATGCAGGTTTCTTATAAATTCTCTTCCCCTCACCTATTTTCTTTGGCCATCCACTTACATCAAGCCTTACCTCAATTATTGTTGCTGAAGACGTAATCACATTATCCACACCCAAAATATCTTGCCTGACTTTACTCATCTCCTCTTCTATCTCAATATCCACATCACAGTCAATCTCAAACTTCACTGAATTTGGTGTATTTAAATATGCATCAGTTGATATATCAACAACAACAAAAAACTCTTCTGTCTTCTGAGGTGAAACTGAAATATAAGTTGAAATAATAATCTCCTGATAACCTGAAACAAGATTAAAATTATTATTATCAACACTTCCAACAACAACTGTATCAATAAATACCTCATATCTTGAAACATTGTTCACATCTGTTGAGTTATATACAACAAAAATATTTTCAAATAATCCTTGTGCCTGGGATGTTGTTAGAGGACTTCCACTTCCATCATCAATCTTAACCCTTATTTTCTTCATCCTTATACTGTTTGAATTAACTGGACTGTTATTCTTTACATTAATTTTTAAAACCGCCTCTTTTTTACCTGAACTAAGCATCTTAAATAAAGGTATACAATCACTTGCAACAACATAATGCATTGTTGCATCATATGTGAGATTATCAAGAACAATCTGGGTTGCGCTTGCTGTTGAGTTGTCAGTATTAAAAATCAGACGATATACTGCACCATCAACAAGTGTGTTCCCATCTATATCCTGTTTTGTTGCTCCTGTAATTGTTGAAACCTGAACCGAGGTTGAATTAAGAGAAATACCAAGTTCAGAAAGATAGTAGATGTGTGGAGAATGTGTATCAGTGCTTCCTCCAATTCTTATAAACCACAAAGTATCATTATTTCCTGAAGATGAATCCTCTCCAAGTTTAAGTTCAACCTTAAAATTCCTTGGAATATACATATCCGAAGATGGATAATTCAATGTGTTTGAAGTTGCTCCACCATAATTGTTATTTCTTGCTCCATAATTTCTTGCAGAAAGTTGAATAAAATCAGATGAATCAACATCAGTATCATTTCCTTCAGAACTTATTCTTCCAATTGAAGTTGTTGCTCCTGAAGGAGCAGGATTTACGTATGATGTAAGAACAGAATCCCTGTTATAATAAACTTGAGATGTTCCCTCCCATGTAACCCTGTCAATAACCTGACCAGAAGGATTCTCAAGTGCAAGAAAATCTGAATCAGAATCAAATCCACCTGCTCCAAAACATTCATCAAAACTTCTTCCATTATTATCAATTGATGAGAAATCAATTCCTGTAAATGCTCTTGGTAAAATCTTTCTTGTAAACTCAAACACTGTATTATTCTTATTTCTCAATTTGTAATTGGTAAGAGTTAAAGTTGAATTTGATGTATTGTAAATTTCAATAAAATCATCTGAATAGTAATTTACTTCATTTATCTTAATAGGATTTGTTGAAATTGAGTTCGCATATCCTTTTGTTGGTGTTGGGTCAATCTCTATAAATAAATTTCCATCATAGATTCTTGAAATTGATGCGTCAATTGAAATGACAGGATACTTTATGTAAGATATAAGATTATCATTACTGTCATATAGCATCACCTTACCATTTACTGTATGGTCTAAGTCAAGTGATGATATTAAAAGAAATGTTCCAGAAGAAATAACTCCACTTCCATTCCATATTGTTGAAGTTGAAACAGTATCATCATATATAATCCTCCAGCCGTTTAAATTAATATCAGAATCCGTATTATTGTATAATTCTATCCAGTCATTTCCTGCTACTCCATAAGCATAAACTTCATTTATAAATACATTTCCCTTTTGTGGCATACAGTAAGGAGAATTACTTAAGTCAGACCAGTTATAATTTCCTCTGTCATTTACCTTATCTCTTGTCTTAATTGCAAAATAGTAAGTTAAATCTGGATTAAGTCCTGTTATAATATGTTCTTCAGTTAATCCTCTTTCTTTTGGTATCCAGTTCTGTCCAAACTCAATCGCATTATCCCAGTCAAGTTCTGTTGTTATTGGACCTATAGTTGAGTATTTAACCCAGTATCTACCTCCTGTATTATTCCCAGTTGTTCCATCATCTCCTGGAGAAGTCCAGGTAAGTTTGACCTGCCCTCTTGTTATACCAGCTTGAGCACTAAGATCAGTTATTGCATTTGGAGGAACTGTATCTTTCAGAACAAAAAATACATCCTCATAAATCTTATAATTTCCAGCAACATCCCATACTCTTACAGAGACATAGTTTGTTCCCTGAATTAAAGAGTAAAAATCAATTTCAAAATCAGTTGTATAATTTATCTGATTTAAATTCTGAACAATTGTAGTCCAACCTTTAACAAGTGAGCCTTGCATTCCTGAAGAGGAGTAAACTGAATATTCTATGTCGTCAAGGTATGAAAGTGTATCCTCAAAATCAACATTATATGTAACACCAGTTGAATTTCTCCATGTATAATCTCCATCCTGATTATCAAACATAACCGGGGGAGTTGTATCCTTTTTAACATAAAAACATAATGTTCCTGCATTATCATCAACATTACCAACTCCATCAAAAACCCTCACATAAACATTATTCAATCCTTCTTTCATCGCATTAAATGTTGTATCAAGTAGTTGCCAGTCAGTTGTATATGAATCCTGATTTATTCCTGAGATAACAGTTGTCCAGTCCTCAATTAAGGTTCCATCTTCATGAATAATCTTTGTCTGGAAATAGGCAAGTTTACTTCCACCACTATCAGAAAAGTCAACATCATAGTAACCAGAATTTGTGCTTCTCCAGTTATTATCTCCTCCCTGATTATCAGTAAGAATTGGCGGAATATTGTCATACCTGTCAGGAGAATAAAAAGCACATTCATAATTATAATCAGAAGAATCAGTTGTCTGGATTGTTCCGAGTGTCCAGGATGTTCCAGTCCAGTTTCTTGTTCTTATTGTATCTCCATCCTCAATTACTGTTAAAATCATTTTATTTACATTCGGATCAGAGGAAAGACGTAGCCATTTTATTGTTGTGCCAAAATCATAGGTATCAAGTGTTGCATTATCTAAATCAGTAATTGCTCCACCTGAATTATACCATTGATTATCCTGCCAGTAAGCCCAGTCAAACTGGTCAGCATCATCAGCACATACAACAAAGAATTTTCCTGAATCCTTTTCCCAAGCACAGTCAACAATTCTTGTAGTATAACCTGAAACAGATGAATCTTCTCCTGGTCTTGAAAGCCACTGGGTTCCATCCCATATTCCAGCATTCCAGTCATTTCCGCTATCAACAACAGTATAACCAATTCTGTCAGATGTCGGGTCAGACGCAACACAAACCCAAGCGACACTTCCTCCTATATTGAGATTTGTATCTGTCTGAGAAGTTCCCCATGAGGAACCATTCCAGATATCATAATAAAGTGCATTTCCTTCTCCCCATAAAACAATACAATCTCCTGATTGACTTTCCCATCCAATATCAAAACACTGATAGATTGAATATTGAGCATTTGTTGTAAGTTCAAACCCATTTACAAAATTGTTTCCATTCCATCTGTAAGCATATATATCATTATTTGAATCAAGAGCAGCAAGCATTATTTCATCAGTTCCTGGTCTTGGCTCTAAGCGAATCCAGTAAATATCTCCTGAAAGGGTTCCGAGTGTAAGATTTGTTTCACCAATAACCCAGCTTTGAGCAGTTGAAGACCATACACGATATGAAACAGAACCTGCTGTTCCTCTGTAATAGACAACAAGTGCTCTTCCAGAATTCTGTTCATATGCGATATCAAAACATCTATAAGCAGAATTCCCGGCACCTACAGAAACATTAAAACCATCATCCCATGAATCATTCACTCCATCATATCTTTGAATATAAAGTGTATCATTACTTGAAAGAATTCCTATCATCTTCTCATTTCTAACTCTATTATTTGACCTCAAAACAACCCATCTTATTGTTGAAGCAGAAGCATTTCCATTTACTCCTTGAGACCAGGAACCAGCAGACCAGATTTTTGTTTTGTGATAATTTAGTGTCCCCTCTCCATAAGCAAGCATCCCACCCCTTTCACCTGGTGGAGCAGGAAGTGCACTTGAAGTATTACTCATAACTGAATAATTTCCTGCCTCATCATATGCCTTAATTGCAAACCAGTAAGTTAGGTTGTAGTCAAGATTTGAAACAATCAACTCCTCTATTGTTCCTGCCTCAGA
>QMOP01000025.1 GCA_003650255.1 Caldisericota bacterium | reverse complement strand
TGCTTTTATTCCTATTGAACTTATATAAACTCTAAACTCTAAACCGCTTACTGCTTCTATTGCTGTTGCCGTAGAAATGTTTAAAGGATTTGCCTCTATTCCACTGCCATTCCTGCTTACTAATCTGAAATAATAAGTTGTATTTGTGTTTAATCCCTCTACCCACCAGTAATTTTCGTTCTTAAGCCACGATGAACTTGCCACCAATATTGAAAAACCTGAATCTGAATAACAATAATACCTGATTCCTGAATTTGCTTCCTTTAAGTTGTTAAATGTCCCTAACGCCCTTACTCCAATACTGCTTGTCGCTATCTCCCAATCCGCTCCTGTTACTTCCTCTATCAATGTCCATGTGCTTCCTAATATCTCCCAATTACTTGGCTCTGCCTCAGCATAATTTCCCTTGGCTCTCACTCTGAACCAGTATGATGTATTACTGCTTAATCCTGTAAATGTTGAAATAAATACATCCTCCTGCCATGTAGTGGTAGAAAGTGCTGGTGCAAATGCTGAGTTTGTCGCTATTACTGCTTGATATAATGTGCCTGCTTCATTTCCATTTGCCTCCCAGTGAACCACTATTGTTGATTTCGTTACTCCTGTAAATAGCGGGTCTGCTGCCTTTGGTTTTATTGATTGTGTATATCCATATACAGGAGTTGAGGAACTTGTCTCTAAACCCTCCCAGTTCCTTGCCTGAACCTTATACCACCTCTTTGTGTTCGGTTGAAGCCCACTGTGCCTTGTGGATGTCTCAACTATCCAATCACTTGTAAGTGAATAATATATCCCATCACTCGCTGTTGACCACCATACAAAATATTCTGCACCATTACCTGTCCAGCTTATCTCTATTGTAGAAGATGAAATCCCCACTGCATTTACATTCTCAGGAACTGTTGTCCTTGTTGCTCTCGATCCTACTTCACCAAACCCTGTCTCTATTCCATCACCGTTCCTTGCTTTAACTTTAAAATAATAAGTTGTATTAGGTGAAAGACCAACAAGAGAAAAACTCCCTTTTGCCTCCCAATCATACCAGTCCTCTGTATCCCTTAATCTGTGCTCTGCTAAATCCACATCATAATAAATGTATCTTATATCCTGATTAAAATTATCTGTTGATACTGCAATCGCTAACTCTGTTCCCGATGGATTATCACCATTTGTTACACTTACAGATAACTTATCACTTCCTGTCAACGGAACCTCTATTACCGGAATATCAGGTATTACTGCTCTTGTGTATTTTCCACCAAATGTCGCACTTGAATTTAACAATCCATCATAATTCCTCGAATTCGCCTTGAAATAATAAACTGTGTTTGTGCTTAAACCTGTTACCCAAAAATAATCAGTTGATTTTGTCCAGGTACTTGCTACAACTCCTGTATAATTTGAATTTGTATAAACTCCATACCATACCCCACTATTCCCGGATGTAATATTACTTAAAGTATTTCCTACCCTTACGCCTATACTTGATACTCCGACATTAAATTCTAATAAGGTAACTTCTTCTATCCTGCTTGCCTTTGTTACAGGTCCTACCCAGTCATTTACTATACTTCCATCACTGTTTCTTGTCCTTACATAAAATTGATAAGTGGTATTTTCTTCTAATCCAGTCCATACATAATTATTTTCCATCTGCCAATCGCTTACATTACTACCTATCCTGAACTGTATCCATGAATCTCCTACATTATAACTGAAACTTCCTAACGCGGTTACTCTCATTGAGGTAAAATAAACCTCAAAATCTATTCCATCGGGTGTCTCTATTTTTGTATACTTAGAATTTTCTAAACTGAAATCCGTCTCTATTCCATCTTTATTCCTTGCTTTTACCTTAAAACTGAATTTTTTATTTGCTTGATTACAATATACATCTATCCCAACCGTCCCTCCCCACCCCTCTTTTGTCTTCCACACCTCATTCTCCCCTAAACTTCCATCTGCCTGAACATACTTTACTGTCTGCCAGTTATCTGAAGATACTGCTATCGCAAATTCTGTCCCAGATGAATTCGTCCCCTCATCTATTACACACCTTATAACTGCTGTTGATATCACAGTTAATAATGGCTGGCCAGGAATATCCGCAAGTGTTGAACTTGTTACTGCCAGTCCATACTCTGTCTCTATCCCCTCATAGTTCTTTGCTTTTACCATAAAACTATACTGTGTATTTCCATTTAATGATTTTACTGTAAATGGACTCCCCCATCCTGCTATAGTCTGCCATGTCTCATTACTCCCTAAACCTCCATCTGTCTGAACATAATAAGTCGCCCCTTCTACCTCTATCACTTTTATTGCGTATTCTGTCCCACTTGAATTATTACCTCCATTTATCGTTATATCCATACTTGTTCCTGTTATGTTTGATACCGTCACTTTCCCCGGTTTTTCACATAATGTAACTTTAGAAACCGGATCAATAAAATCATTCTCAACTCCATCTCCATTTCTTGTCTTTGCTCTGAAAAAGTAGGTTACATTCGGACTTAAACCTGTAAATGTCGTTGATATTGTAATAAGCCATGAAGTTGAACTCAATTCTGTTAAGAAACTGTCATCCTCTGCTTTCTGAAATAGTATTCCTGAAACTCCATCTCCCAGATTGCTTATTGTTCCTACTGCTTGAACTGTTATAGATGTAATTCCAGCTACAAAACTAAGCCCTGCTGGATTCTCTACTTTTGTGTAACTTGAACCTAAATTCGTATAGTTGGTCTCTATTCCATCAGGGTTTCTTGCTTTTACCCTTACATAATACTTCTTATTTGCCTCCAGTCCATTAAAAGTATAATTTACTCCTGTTATCCATCCACTATCACCCAACTTTTTACTGCCAAACCCTATTGTCGATACTTCAACTAAATATTCAGCACTGTAATTACCATTTGTTGTCCATTGTGCCTTTATTGTTCCTGTTCCAAGGACAACTAACTCATTTACTCCAGGAACAACTGCAAGTGTACTTGTGGATTCTGTGATCTCTCCACTCTCAATCCCGGCCTGATTTCTTGCCCTTAATTTAAATGTGTATGTCCTGGCTGGTTGCAATCCCGTAGAATTCCATATCAAAACCTTCTGCCAGCTACTTGTTGTATTATTCGTTAAATTCCAGAACTTTATTCCGCTCTCTCCTAAACTTAAATTTGTATAAGTTCCTGTTGCCTCTACTGTTATTGAATTAGTATATACCACAAAATTCATCCCTCCTGGCTCCTCTATCTTTGTAAGAGTAGCAGGCAATTCCTCCCATTCTGTTTCTATACCATATGGATTATACGCCCTTACCCTCATATAATAAGTAGTATTCGGTGTTAATCCATATATCTTATATGTATTACCTGTTATTCCCTTAGATGAATTATAAACAGAATAATCCACAGCAGTAGACCACTGAACTTCGTAATTTGCCTCCACATTCCCATTTTCACTCCAGGCTGCTGTAATTGTATTTGAAGTTACTTCTACTGGACTGCTACTTAATGGGCTCCTTGCAAGTGTTGCTGTTGTAAACCCTATACTCCAGTCATTTTCAAGTCCATATCTATTCCTGCTCTTCCCTTTGAAAGTATATTTTTTCGCAGGTTCAAGTCCCTCTAAATACCAGTAACTCTGGTCCTGCCTCCATTCAGAATAACTGCTTGTTTCTACTTCGTAATATCTTAATCCTGAAGACCCTACTGTTAAATTACTGTATGTCCCTTGTGCCCTTACTCCTATTGAACCTGTATAAACCATAAATTCTAAACCTTCTACATTCTGAATCCTTGTTGCTGTAGTAATACCTGTTATCCAATCATTTGCCAGTCCATCTCCATTCCTTGTTCTTATCGAAAATTGGTAAGTTGCATTTGGAGATAAACCTCCACATATCCACTGATTTGTCTGTATCCATAAGGAAGAGGTGCCTGTTGTTAAATTTTTAAACTCTATACCAGAGTTATCTTTACTTAAATTCGTTATGCTACCAGATCCTCTTAATGAAATACTACTTATTCCTATCCATATCCATTCTATACCGCTCGGACTCTCTATCTTTGTATATTTTCCTTCTGTGTTTGCTTCTTTCCATTCTGTCTCCACTTTTGCCCTGTTTCTTGCCTTTACTCTGAAAAAGTATTTTGTGTTCGCAGATAATCCTGAAATAGTTGCAGAAGAAGTAGATATCCAACCACTACTGCCTGCTACAGAACTCCATGTTGTTGAATCTATTGAAATCTCTGCATAATACTCTACTGTGGAAGGATTGCCATTTTCTCCCCAGTCAAGCAATAACGAATAGGTTGTAGGATTACTCAGAACTCCTGCTCCGGGTATATTTGCCCATGTATAAGTTGATACCACATCACTCCACTCTGTCTCTTCTAAATCTGTGTTTCTTGCTTTTACTCTGTAATAAGTGTGAGTGTCAGGACCTAAGTCGTAATGAACTGTTGTCGTCTCTGTCAAGTTCCATTTGTAAAGGTCTTTCCATATCCCTGAAGATGAAGTAGCATACTGCACCCAGAATTCTGATCCATCACTCTGCCAGCTTATCCTTATCCTTGTTGTCTCATAACCACTCTCTGGCTCTGCTACAAGATTTGCTGGTTTAGATGGTAATGTCATTGCTATTACATCCTCTCCTGGTTGCGTCTGAATTCCATAATAGTTCCTCGCTACCACCCTCACAGCGTAATTTGTATTTGATTCTAACCCCAATACTATAAATCCACTATCTCCTCCCCAACCAGACCTTGTCTTCCAGGTAGCTGAACTTACATAATCTGTCATGTAATATTTCCCATCCCCTGCCTGATATATGTACTTCGTATTCGTTTCCCAGTTTGGATTTAAATCATGATTATGTATCTCTACCATGTACTCTGTTATCGATGGATTCCCATTTATTGTTACTGTTGTTATCTTTATCCTTAACCTGTCACTATATCCTGCTACTGCTTCAACTGTGGGTGAGGAAGGAATATTACAATATGTATAGGTCGTCGTCATCACTCCCCAGCCAACCGGGTCATAACCATATCTGTTTCTGGTCCTTGCATAAAATGTGTACTCTTGATTCGGTTTTAAACCCGAGGTGCTTATTGCAACTTCTGTGTTCTGCCAGCTACTTTCTGTTACATTTATTCCATCATCTACTTTTATCTTCCACCCACTTAATCCAACATTAAGATTTGTAAGAGAACTTACATTGCTCGGTTTAACACTTATAGAATTATTACTTACTGATACCACTGTTATTCCACTTGGTGGTTCTATACAGGTAGATGTAATCTGAGAAACTATAAAACCATTATCCACTCCGTCTCCATTCCTTGTCTTTACTGTCCAGGAATAGGTTGAGTTTGCTAGAAGAGAATCATTTATCCAGTAGGTCATCTGCTGCCAGCCTGCTGGAGAATTCGAAATCTGACCTGTTGTCAAATTCTTAAAATATATCCCTGAATTCCCTTCATCTAAATTGCTTATCTTTCCAACCGCAGAAACCCTTACACTTGTTACATATACTTCAAAATTTAATCCTTCCGGATTCTCTATCAATGTGTATTTGCTTGCCTCAGGACTTGGTAATGTCTCTATTCCTGATTCATTCCTTGCTATTACTTTAAACCTATATAATGTATTAGGTAATAATCCTTTTACATCTATTCCACTGTCTCCTCCCCATTCACTTCTTGTCTTCCATACTTTTGTATTTCCAGGTGTCCCATCTCCCTTCACGTATTTTGCTGTTACCCAGTTATCAGAACTTACCATAATACAATATTCTGTATATGAAGGATTTCCAGGGTCACTGAATGTTACATTTATACTTCCTGTGTCTATTACCACTAATGAAGGTGCTACCTGCACTGCCTTTGCTCTTGTTACTGTAGCATATTCTATACTCCAGTTATTCAGTAATCCATCCTGATTTCTTGTTCTTGCTTTGAAATGATATGTTGTATTGGGTTCAAGTCCTGTAAATGTATGAAAAACATAATCCTGATAAAATCCACTTTCTGTTGATTTTTCAACACAGTATACACTCCATCCACTCTGCTCCAAATCCAGATTTGTAAATACCCCTCCTGCTCTTACCTCTATTGAATCCTCTGTTACATTCCCAATTACTACATATGTTGAAACCTCTATCCTCGTTGCTACTGTTGTCTCAGGTTCTCCACTTGATTCAACCCCTGCTCCATTGTATGCCTTTGCTTTTATTGTATATTTCTTATTCGGTCTTAATCCTGAAAATTCAAATACCTGCGTTGAACTTATTATATAATACTCTCCAGCATCATACCAGCTCGGATTTGTTGATGTGCTTACCCTTATGTGTGATTGTCCCTCACCTAAATTCTCAAATATCCCATCATTCCTGTCACTCAATACTTCCACTTTTATAGTCCCCGTCGTTATTTCAAGTGCCTGTATCTCCTTCGCGTTTCTTATCTTAGTCCATTTTACACTATTTGGCCCAAACTGTGTCTCACTTCCTGCATAGTTCCTTGCTTTTACCCATACATAATAGCTTGTATTTGGTGTAAGCCCTACTAATGTGTTATATCCATTCGCATCCCAACCCCATTCAGCTTCTGTCCTCCATACTTCCTGATTCCCTATTGTCCCGTCTGCCTGCTCATAATATACTCCACTCTGATTTATACTGCTTACTGATATCGCATATTCTGATCCTGATGTTGTTCCGGTTAATGTTATTCTTATCTGATTCGTTGTCTCATAATCCAGTGTCGGCGCACCCGGTATGTTACATTCTGTAACCACTATCTTAGGACCATAGGCAGTATTTTCCTGAGCTAACTGATTTCTTGAATTCCCATATATGTAATATGTCGTATTTGCTTTTAATCCTGTTACTTCCACAAAATTGTTATCCTGTTTCCAGCCACTGTCATATTTCGCACCACTATCTCCAAAACTGTATGATGCACTGTCAAACACTTTTATCCTTATTGCTGAACTCGATGATGTTAAATTGCTGAATGTCTCTCCACCACTACCCGGGTCCCACCTTAACCTTATTGTTATTGTTGTTACCTTTATACTTAATACTTCTACGTCATTTACAACCTCTATCGCTGTGCAAACTGTATATGTGCTCGGATTTATACTCTCTATACCCTCGCTGTTCCTTGCTTTTACTCTGAAATGATATGTCGTATTTTTGCTTAAATTGTTCGATGTTTGCCAGCTTAAACTGTCTATCCAGCCACTATCCTCTGTTACTCCACTGTCTATACACCAGAATCTCACCCCATCTCCTCCTGGTTCATCACTGCCACTCCCTATTTTATCCCCTGAATATTCAAAACTTGTATTCAATGTTATCTGATTTGGCTGTATATTTGTCGTGGTTATTGCTCCAGGTGCCTCTATTAATGTGCATTTTGTCCCTAAGTTGTTCCAGACACTTTCCCTGTATCCTACAACGTCATCTCCTATTCTGGATTTTCCTCTAAAATAATAAATCCTGTCCCTCTCTAACGGTTGAATGCTTCCAGCTTTATAGGTATCTGTGCTATCCCATCCATAATTATACCATACCACCCCACCATATCCTGCTGTTGACCATTCTATATAATATTTTATCTTGGTTGTATCTGGATTCCCATTATAACTCCAGGTTATCCTTATCTTTCTTTCTTCTACTTCACTGAATCCTACCAATACTGGATATGTGCTTAAGGTGTAATTATATCCATAATCCTCAAGAAAACTCACCCAGTAATCACTACCACCATTTGACCAGTTTGTCTCAACTCCCACTCTGTTCTTTGCTTTTACCCTTACATAATACTTTCTTCCAATATCCAACCCTGTTATTGTCCAGCTTGAATTACTTATCCATCCACTCGAACCTTTTATAACTGAAAAATCACTTGCTGTTGACCATTCTACATAATACCTTGTTCCATCTCCCTCCCATGTTACTCCTAATTTATCTAACCCCTGAATATTATGTGACCCTATTTCTACATTCCAGGGAACATTTGCAAATGTTACTGTTACACCACTTGCACTAAATTCTGTTTCATATCCTGCTCTGTTTCTCGCTTTTATCCTTACCCAGTAGGTTGTGTTCGGATTAAGTCCCTCTATAACATGCGGATTCCCCCATAAATACTTCTCCTGCCATTGCGGTGTATCTACCAATGTAGATGGATTGCTCGCTGTTGCCCACTTATATGTAACAAAATTGTCACTTGATACTGCTACAGCATACTCTGTATAATCACTATTACCATCAGGACCTTTTGTAAACTCTATTTTTGTCTCTCCTCCATCTGCTTTCGGGGATACCTGAGGTTTGGCTGGAACTTCAGCAAGTGTCCATTTTGTATAAACAGTTGTGGTTGAATTGCATAATCCATCATAGTTCCTTGAGTTTGATATTATATAATAAGTTGTATCTGGCTGTAACGGTGTTCCTGCAGGACATTCTGTAAAATAATACCAGTCAGTTGTCTTTACCCATACCCAGCTTGATTTTGTTATATTCCCAAAACTATAAGTATCTTTACAAATCGCATAATATATCCCGCTCTCTCCCTTATCTAAATTACTAAAACTCCCTCCTACTGCAACTGCTTTTACTCCTATTGAACTACTTCCAACTATAAAATCTAAACTCTCAACTGCTTCAATTCTTGTTGCTTTTATTACAGGACCTACTGCAGGGTTTTCTAATGCATCATAATTTCTGCTTTTCACTGTGAATGAATATGTTGTATTTGGAGTTAAAGCAGGAGCACTTAAAGGTGAATTTTCCTGCCTTGTGAAGACCTTGTTTGTTATCCAGCCACTGTTCCATGGACTTCCTTCTGATCCTGTCTCCTCAAATAATAAACCTGATGAACCACTTGTTAAATTTGAGAATGTATAACCACTTAAATCTATCTGAATTGAAGTAGTTGTAATCTCGCCAAATGTTATCTGAGGAGGAGATTCTATCCTTGTATATTCTGCATCTGTTGGAGTTAAATTTGTCCAGTCCGTTGGTTCTCCCTCCAGATTCAATGCACAAACTCTGAAATAATATCCTTTATTTGCCTCAAGTCCTGTTACTTCATAACTGAGATTTGTGGTGGTATAGGTTGCAAGTATAACAGAAAAATTACTTACTGTGGAAACCTGTAATCTATAAGTTGTTCCTTCTGAATTTCCATTTGCTCCCCAGTGACAGGTTATTGAATAAGTGGTGGTCTCAACTGTGTTAAACGGTTCTGCTGTTGGCTGATTTGCAAGAGTTGCTTTTGAAGCAGAAGGACCTTCTACTTCTATTCCTTCATAATTCCTTGCTATTAAACTAAATGTATAATTCGTATTTCCATCAAGACTCGTTACATCAACAGGAAACGCCCATGTGGATGCTGTCTGCCATACTTTGGAGGCCCCTAAAGTATTATTCTCCTGAACATAATAAGTAGTTCCTGATTTTAAAACTTTTATGGCATACTCAACAGTGGAAGGATTACCATCATCCTGTCTTCCAACTCTTATTGAACTGCCACTCAATGCCTGTAGAGTTGGAGCAAGAGGCGTTTTTGCAAGAGTGCATCGCGACAGAATAACAGAATTACTACTTCCAACTACATTCCATGCCTGAACATAACGAGTATAAGTGGTATTGGGACTTAAACCTGTTTCTATCCAGTAAGTGGTATCAGCAGAAACAGTGGTAAGCAAACCATTTGTGGAAGAGTATATCCTGTATTCTTCTTCCTGCCTGATATCAGATGAATTATCCAACCAGTTCCATTTTATAGAACTATCAGAAAGTGCCACAGCAGAGAAATTCAGAGGCATATTAGGAATATGATAATATTTCTGATATATAAACTTTGGTGCTCCGGATGATGTCCAGGAAAAATAATCTCCGCTTCCTGTATACATCCTTGGAGGAGTTTCAGTGTTAAATAATGTTTTTGCTGGTTCACCATCTATAAAATAATCACCTCCTCCTGTAGTGGTGGTTGAAAAATTATTCCAGTAGCCATCCGGATAAACTGCAACTATCTCATCAAAATATAATATTGCTCCAGCAGCATTAGAATAGGAACGAACAGTTAAAGTGATAACCCCTTCGCCTGCGGGTGTTCCTGTAACTGTAATAAGCTCCCATGTATCAGCAGAAACTGACATTGTTCCTGTAGAATTAATACCCAATCCATAAAGATTGACTGTAGGATAACCATCTAAAGTATCATAAGAAGAATTATATCTCATCCAGATTTTAACTTCTACTTTCACATTAGTAGTAACTAAAATGTTAAAAACTGCAGAGGTGTCTCCCTCTATTCTAAAACCACTACTTCCTCTCTTAACCACAGATGTTTCTTTATAAACAACAGCTCCTAATGTATGAAAAAAAATTATAAAACTCAACCATAAATATCTTTTCACTGCACTACCTCTACATCATCAATGTAAACCCTTGCATCTGGATTTGTTGAAAAAGTAGTAACTCTTAAAAATAAAATTCCATCTCTGCTCGGCGTGCCAGAGACAGTCAATTTTTCCCATGTATCAGGTCCTGCACTCATCTGAGCAGAAGAATTAACCCCAAGATTTGATAAGATTATCCTGGGCTTCTGAGAAGAACCATAAGAGGAATTGTATTTCATATAAACATTAACCTGAACCGAACTTCCACCTTTTACAGGAACCTGCCACGTCCAGTCAGAATTTGAATCTGCACAAAAAGAAAAATTACCTGTTCTTACTACACTGTTTTCCTGCCAGATAGCAGGAAGTGTCCACTTTGTTTTTGTGGCAGAATTTGAACTTCCTGCAACATTATATGCCTGAATATATCTTGTATAAAGAGTATTGGGATTAAGTCCTGTTTCTATCCAGTAGGTTGTTCCCTGACTCAATTCAACCAAAACACCACCAGTAGAACTGATCACTCTGAAACCATCCTCTTCATATTGACCGTTAGAATTATCTATCCAACCCCAGGTTATACTGTTATAGGTTGCACTTACATAATTTATCTGGGGTGATTTTGGAGGCGAAACATATGTTATTGTTATATCCTGCAGGACCGGTGTTGTTGTAGAATTTGTTGTTGTGAATGTGCTCATCCACTGAATATATCTTCCTGTAACTGATGGATTGCCTCCATTTGTAACAGATACCCATGAAGGTGTTTCATCATTTGCTCCAAATACTGTGTTTGAT
>QMOP01000024.1 GCA_003650255.1 Caldisericota bacterium | reverse complement strand
ATATAGACCATAACCACCTCCTTTTCTTTTTAGAGGATTTATTATATAAAATTTTTCTTCAGTTGCTTTTAAAAAATTTATTTGTTAATAAAGAATTATGATTTGGTTATTGATTATAGGATTGAGTTCCATTTTGTTTTCCAATCAAAAATTTGAGCCAGAAATGAAAGTAGAAAAAGTGGTTTTTCGTTTTCATCCGAAACTTAACCTCTGGCTCCCTGATGGGAGAATATCAATGTTTGGAAAACAGGAAGTAGGGGGATTTCAAATTAGGTTTGAAGCATTGTATGATTTTGTAAACAGTGAAATGAAGGATATGTTTTTACTTGGAAATAGATGGGGAATACTTGCTTTTGATTTTGGTTTTAAAGAATTGGTTAGTTTTGAAAAAGTTTATGAAGATAAAAAGTATCTGGAAAGACAGAGGGAAGTTTCGCCATATTTCACTTTTTATCTTAAAAGTTATCTTCCATTATCAGTTGGTCTGCGTATAAATTCCATTACAACTGCATTGCAGGAAGGGTTATCAGAACTAAAAAGGGATAAAACAAGAAATCTTTATTTTCTTTTTACCTTTAAAAAGAAAGAAGAGGAAATCTTTAATTTAAAAATTGAAAACAGTTATAAAACAATAATTCACGGGTACCTGTTTACTAAATTGGAGTTTAATTTTGGATTTAAGATAAAAATGAGAAATGATTTGTTTCTTTTGTTCTCATCAGAATTCGCCATTCCATTTAATCTTGATGAGGGAGAGGTAGTAAGAGGAGAGTTATATTCTTTAGGAGGACTTGAGAGATTAAAAGGTTATGATTACGAAGAATTTAGAGGTAGTTATAAAAGTTATATATCAACTGAATTTAGTTTTCCTTTATACAGGGCAAAATCAAGAAGATATTTCGGGTTTCATTTTGAGCATTTGAAAGGGTTTTTTATAGTAGAAACAGGAAAGACAGAAGATGAGTTTTATTACATAAGGAATTATCTTTCAAGTATTGGAGTTGGACTGGAGTATAAACTGTCCTTTTTTAAAATCTTTTCCAGTCGCATGCGTTTTATGATTACAAAAGCAACTGAAAAAGGAAGAAAACCAAAATTTTATCTCACCCTTTCCAATTTCCCGTATAAGAAATAGGGCGGTGGCAGAAATAACTCCTTGGTGGAATAACGAATGGCGAATAGTAAATGGCAAATAGCAATAAAAGAAGTGACTGAGTGACTGACGCGCTGACGAACTAATGAGCTGATGTGTAGAAGCAGGTGGAAGAGCAGGACAATGAACCAGATGAATTGGAAAAATAAATTCAAAAATTTAAAAGTTCTAAAACCATTTGACCCATTTAATTCAAAACTATGCACCTGCCCTCCAAAATTATCTCTTAATGTTTATACTGGATGTGGATATGAATGTTTTTACTGTTATACATCAAGTTATTCATTTGGAAGATGGGGATATGAAAATAGAAACTGGGGAGTTAAAAAAAATATTATAGAGAACTTAAAAAAAGATATTGAAAGATTAAATAAAAAGGAGTTTGAAAAATATAAAATTGTAACTGTTTCGCTTTCAAGTGATCCATATCCAAAGGCAAAATATGTTGATGAGGAGAAATTAAAATTTACAAGAAACTCCCTTAAAATTCTTACTGAAAACAATTTTTATATTCTCTTACAAACAAAATCCACTCTTTTTTTAAGAGACCTTGATATTCTTGATAAAAACAAAACTTTAATTGGTGTAACAATCACAACTTTTGATGAAAAAATCTCTTCAAAAATTGAAAAGTACGCTCCATCTCCCTTTGAAAGATTAAAAGCAATTGAAAAAGCAATAAATTCTGGATTTAAAGTCATTGTAAGAATTGACCCACTCATTCCTGAAATAAACACAGATTTAAGGAAACTTGAGGATATGATTAAACTGTTTAAAAACTGCGGTGTGAAACAGTTAATATTTTCAACATATAAAAGAAAGAAAGATAATGAGGAAAGATTTAGAAAAATTTTCCCTGAAATAGAAAAGAAGACAAGAATTTTATATGATTACTTAAAGAGAATAAATGGCTATGTCTATATGAAAGAGGATCTAAGAAGAAAAATTCTTTCTGAAATAAAAAATGTCTGCGGAAAATATAGAATCTATTTCTCCTGCTGTAGAGAAGGATTTTCTGATTTAAATGATAAAATCTGTGATGGGAGAGAAGTTCTTTTATGTTAAAGAAAAAAGAACTTTTTATTTTTCTTCTTCTATCCATAATATTTATACTCTTAGCATTACCTTACATATCTCTTTCTGGATCATGTATAATTGATGATGAAGGAATTCTTGCATATCAAACCTATCTCACATGCCTTGGTTATAAACCATATAAAGAGTTTCTTTATATAAACCTGCCTTTGCCTCTCTATATATACGCTCCCTTGATAAAAATATCGGGAACTCACTTCTTCATCATTCGTCTATTTAATCTTATCTTTGTAGTTATCACAGCATTCTTTATTCTATCTATTTCAAAACTATATCTTTCTTTCCGTCTTTCTATTGTCTTTCCTCTCCTCTTCTTTTTTACTAGCTCTCTTTTTTTCTACCACATCCATTTTCTTCACGATTCTCTTGGCTGGATCTTTGCTGTTTCCTCCTTTTATTTCATACTCAGAAACTCCCTCCCTTTCTTCTCAGGTATTCTTATAGGTTGTGCTCTTCTTACAAAACAAACTACTCTTCCTTTAATTTTTCTTTCTCTACTACTATCTCTTTCATCTATTAAAAAACTCCCCAAACTCTTTGCTGGCACTTTTTTTATATTACTTTTTTCTACAATCATTTGGGGAGATATTCCTCTCATTCTTGGGTACTTCTCTAGATTTCAGTATTCATTTTCAACAATTTTAGGAAACTTAAAGCTTCTATTTAAAAATTTATTCGCTTCATCTATTATTCTCTATACAATAACTTTCATTTTTATTTCTATCCCCTTAATAAAAAATAAAAATACCCGCAAAGTTTTTACTGTATTAATTCTTTTCTCCTGTTTCTTTATCTTCTCTATTGCAAAAGCAGAAACTATCTTTTCATGTCGACATTTCTTTTTCCTTATTTTCTATTTTTTCTTTTTTCTTACACTCTATCTAAAAATTAAACCTTCTCATTACAGAGTAATTCTTTATTTAATTATTTTTTTTATGGCTTTACAAATTCCATATTTTATAAACTATTATCAAAGTAAAGAGTATTTTACTCTCCGCGATAAAAAAATATCCGAATTTATACTATCAACCACCACTTCTTCTGATTTTATTCTCACAGACTATTCAAGATTCTCTTTTCTTACCAAAAGACCCACTCCACCATCTCTTACTGACCTTTCATATGGAATATCTCATCATGTAGAGATTAATGCTGATTTCATAATAAAAAAATTGAAAAAATTTAATATACCATTAGTAATTATCCAAACAGAAGGACCTACTGCACTCCACCTAAAAAATATTCCTGATTTTCCAAAACTTCAAAAATATTTAAGAGAAAATTATTTCTATTACGGAAATCTCACAAATGGAAGAGAAGTATTTGAAATCTATTTAAAAAACTCAAGAATTCTATTTAATTCCTCTTCACTGAAATAGTGAAAAACAATTTTCCCTCTTTTATAATTCCCCTTTATCTCAACTTTTGTCCCAAATTTCTTTTGAAGTTTCTTCTCAATATCTTTTAAAAATATATCTTCTTTCTTTCTTCTCTTTCCTTTCTCTTTTACAGAACTTCTTCCTATCTCCTCAACCTCCCTTACAGAAAGTTTTTCTTTTATTATTCTTCTTAAAACATATCTTCTTAATCTTTCATCCTTTATCATCATCAATGCTCTCGCATGACCTTCTGTAATTTCTCCAGATTTAAGTACTTCCACAATATATTCTGGATAAGTAAGAATTCTTAAAAAATTTGCAACACTTGAACGGGACTTTCCAACCCTTCTTGCAACCTCATCCTGTGTTAAACCAAACTCATCAATCAATTTTTTTAATCCTAAAGCGACTTCGTATGGATTAAGGTTTTCTCTCTGTAAATTTTCAATAAGAGATATCTCTGCTTTTTCCCTCTCTGAAAGGGACTGTTTAACAACTGCTGGTATCTCCTTCATTCCAGCAAGTTTTGCTGCTCTAACCCTTCTTTCTCCTGCAATTAATTCAAAAAAATCGTCTTTTCTTTCAACAACAACTGGTTGAATAATTCCTTTCTCTTTAATAGAATCTGAAAGCTCTTTTATCAATTTTTCATCAAATTTTTTTCTGACCTGATGAGGAGAAAATTTTATTCTATCAACAGGAATAAATACTATCTCCTCCTTCCTCATCTCCTCTTCAGGAATTAAAGCAGATATTCCTTTCCCAAGAACTTTCTTCATAAAATCCTCCTAAATTTTACTTAAAAACTCCTTTCCAAATTCAAAATAACTTATTGCTCCCTTACACCATGAACAGTATTCATGTATCGTCTTTCCAAAACTTGGTGCCTCGCTCAACTTCACATTCCTCGGTATTACTGTGTTATAAACCTTATTTCCAAAAAACTTTTTTACCTCCTCCGCAACCTCTTTACTTAAATTCAATCTTGAATCAAACATCGTAAGAAGAACTCCTTCTATCTCAAGTGAAGGATTTAGATTTTTTTTTACAAGTTTTAAGGTATAAAGAAGCTGCCCAACTCCTTCAAGAGCATAATATTCACACTGTAAAGGGATTAAAACTGAATCTGATACAACAAGAGAATTTATTGTAAGAAGTCCAAGAGATGGAGGAGTATCTATAAGAATAACACCATAGTTATCCTTTATTCTATCTAAAGCATACTTTAATCTTTTTTCTCTATTTTCTTCACCTATCAATTCAACCTCTGCTCCTATTAAATTTGTATTTGATGGAACAAGATCAATTTTTTCTCTAACTTTAAGAATGACTTTTTCAACTGAAACTTTCCCAAGAAGAACCTCATATACAGAAACTTCAATTTTTTTCTTATCCACTCCAAAGCCACTTGTAGTATTTGCCTGAGAATCCATATCAACAACAAGCACTTTCTTATCAAGCATTGAAATACTTGATGCAAGATTTATAACAGTTGTTGTCTTTCCAACCCCCCCTTTTTGATTACATACACTTACAACTTTTCCCATATAAGAAGATCTCCATCTCTTTTCCAGGAAGAAGGAGTAAAATCTCCTTTTTTGTAAACAACAATTTTTCCGTTATATACAAGTAAATATTTCGCTTTTTTAACTTTATCAATCCCAAGACCTCTTGAAAATACTCTGTCAAAAAACTTCTCATACTCTTTTAGTTCAAGAAAGTTTCTGTTTAAAACAACTACATCTTTTAATTTCAGTTCCTTTACAACCTCCTCAAGAAAAAATGCTTTTTTTCTCCTACTTTCACAAAGATACATTTCAATATCCTCTTTTAAAATCTTAACAACTATACCCGGTATTCCTGCTCCTGTTCCAATATCAATTACTCTTCCTTTTGCATAAGGAATAAATTTCTTGCTCTCCTCCACAACCTCTTTCCAGATCTTATTTTCTTTAAAAGAAACAAGATTTATTTTTTTATTCCATTCCTTCAAAATCTCAATATATTTAATAAGTTTTCTCATATTTTAGAAAATGAAGGAGAAAAAATATTCCTGACATAAGAAGATAACCAGCAAAATGATAGATTGACATCATAACACCTATCTTACCAGAGTGAATAAAACCAAAAAATGTAAGTACTGCTCCTGCAATTGAATATATTCCTGCTTTTAAAAATTTTCTATCTATTAGAAAACTTGTAATTGCTCCAAGAATAAGACCTGTAACAATCGATCCTTCTCCAAGGAGAAAAAGCCCCTTATAATGAACTCCTGCTTCAATAAGTTTATCCACTCCAATTTTAAATGCATCTGTTCCAGCACAGTTTAATACAGAGTCAATCTGACTTCTTACAAAATTTGCTATATGAGGAACAAATGCAAAAACAACAGCAGGTGCATATTTTTTTTCTACTTCCTGAAATGCCTGCGCTCCAATAACAAGAGCAATATAAAGAAGAATTACAAATGCCACCTCTTTTGGAATAAGTCCTTCTGCAACAGATAAAAATCCTGTTATTGCAAGAATAAATATAACTACACCATTTAAAAATGTATATCCCATTCTCGCTCCAACTCTCTTCCATCCAGGATGACCAATATAAACTGTTGTTGGAAAACATCCTCCAAATATTGCACCAATCATCGTTCCAATTCCATCAACCATCATTGCCTCTTTTGTATTGTAATTATCTCCTGCTGCAGATGCACTTTCACAGTTATTCATTGTTTCAATAAAATTATAAACACCCATTGGAATTATAACCATAAGATATGGCGATATAAATTTTATTCCTTCTACAATATCTTTAATTGAGAGTTTTGGAAGATAAAATCCAATATTTTTTGAAGATTCCACAAGATATTCATAATTTCTAAATCCAGTAATCCAAGCAACAATACTTCCAAGAAGAATTGCAACAAATCCTGCTGGTAGATTAAAAGGAAGTGAAATTTTAGCAATAAACCCTATAAGAATTATTGAAAGTGGAATAAACCCTATTAAAGGATGCTCAAATATTCCAACTGTTGGCTTCATTGCAATCCATGTAATAGCAATTCCTGCAAGTGTTCCAAGAAGAGCTGCTCTTGGAGTATTTCTCCTCACATAAGGACCAATAAATGCACCAAGAAACTCAATTACTCCTCCAATAAATGCAGCACTAACTCCAACTTTCCAGGAAAGAAAAGGATTATTTGTTCTCCAGTAAACAGGTCCAATTACAAGAAATAAATATGCAAACATAATTGGAGTTGAAATTCCGTAAGGAAGGGTTGTGACATCAAATCTATTCTCTCTTTTTGCTAAACGTCTTGCCATTAAGGTATAATAAATATTTCCAACAATAATTGCTATTGCACAACCAGGGATAATTCTTCCAAAAACAAGGGATGATGGCATTTTAAATAGACCTGTAAGAGTTGTTGCAATAATTATTAAATTAACTAAATTGTCAATAAAAAGCCCGAAAAAACCATCCAAATCTCCAGGAACAAAATAAGGAATTTTTATTTTTTGATTCATAAACCCTCCTGTTTCACGTGAAACATTTTTTAAATTTTACAACAATTTTACTTTCTCTGTCAAATAGAATTTAGTTAAACGTTTAACTTATAGGGAGTTTGCCTGATGTGGGTAAATAAAAATAATAATGTTTCACGTGAAATAATCCTTAAAAGTGCACCTTGCCTTATACACCTTAACTATTATCTTACTGGTTTTCTTCTTGGTTCTATATGGTAAGAAATTACATCCTGCACTTTCTTTGTATCCGGATCAACACTTAAATATATTATTGCCTGTCTTTTCTTTCCTTTGTATCTTACAGTTGAAATAATCTTTATTCTTGGAGGAGTAATAACCTTTCCTGCATAAAGCGTCCTTGTAACCCAGCCATAATCATAATCTCTGTATTTTCCTCCTGCCTGTCCTCCGCCTTCTCCTCCTGGATACTCTTCCAACCATGGATTTTGAATCACCTCACCATAAGAACCATATAATCCTCCTGTTTTGCTTCCAATAGCTTCTCCTCCCCCTCTTTCAAGATTTATATATTGAGGATCAAAATCGCCATTACATGCCCATATTCTGTAATAAAGATATGGTCTTGATTCAACATCCGCTGGTATCGGTATATTTGCATACCATATTCCGTTTCCATACTCATCAACCTCTCCTGGCATTGGCTCCATAACAACATACCCATCCTGATTCCCATCTGAACCTGCTCCTTCAACATTTTCTATTCTTATATATTGATTTGTCTCCGTATCAGGCGCACCAGATGAATCTGATTTAGGCGAAGAATTTGTTGAACCATCCCTATCAACAGGCCATCCTGCATCTGATGAAACCCAGACATAATAACATAAAGTTGCATGAGCAAACCTTGCACTCCAAGGAAGTCCATCAGTTGATCTTGAAACAACTCCTGAATTCTGTTTTGCAGTATCACTTGATGTGTTTCCAGCAAAAACATAATAATCCCAGTAGTTTGCACTTGTAAAATCATCCCAACCATCAAATCCTTCTGCTATAAATCTATCTCTATCAGAATAGAGTGGGTCTCCGGCTGATGCATTTTCATCTCCACCAGGCCATGTCTTAAATGGTCCGTATGTTATTCCTTTATATGTAAACTTTCCATCATAAGTATCTGCAAGTCCAATTGTAATAATAACTGAGTTTACAGCATAACCAGCAACTGCATCCTCATTTCCTATATTTGCCTGTGGAGATGGTGCTTTCCAGACAAATGGTCTTGTTATATCGTCCTGTAAAATAGAGTATGAAAACTTCTGAGCATCTGTCTCAGGTGGAGTTGTGCTTAATCCTGTTTTTAAAAGATATGTATCCTTTAACTTAAACCAGTACTTTATTATTGCTGATTCCGGCATTGTCATAATGTATTTACCATCATTATCAGAATCCTGAGGAATCAGTTTTGCAAAATTGTATTTTAATGTATATGGCTTCAAATATGTTGAATATACAAGTATATATCTGAAGTTTGTTTCATAAAATGTGTCTGTTCCATTATAAGAATAAATTAACTGTGTATCCTCCAAATCAGAACCACTTGGATTCATATCCTGATACTCTGTCCTTATATAAATTCCAGGGTCCTCTCCATAAAAAACATCAGGCACTCCATCACTACCCTGTTTTGTCTGGTAATCATCTGCTGAATCAAGATACAACTGGTCATAATTCACTCTTACAGCATCATCATCAGGAGTAAGATAACGTTTATTTGAAGTAGCAAAAAGATACTCTGTTGTTCTGTGTCTTAATGGTGAATAATTCTCAACCGCACTTAATAAATTACTATCACCATTTGTAAGTGTTGCTTTATTATCAACAGGATATTCACTTAAACCTGTTCCCCTTCCAGAAACAACTGTATCAGGGTCATCCTCTATAACATAAAATCTTGCCTCTCCATTAAGCCATTCACCAGAACTTGTCCTTGCACACGGCTGAACCCAGAAATAATAACCAGAACCAAGCGGATAATGTATATCACTTGGAAGGGTTACCCAGCACGTTGCTGTTGATGAGGTTGCATCCCATTCAACATATCCTCTTTCAGTTGAATTATCATAATTCCAGTTCCAGTTAGAAGGATTATTATCTGTCTCAAAATAATAACTTTCATCTGAGGGAGAACTCGCCTCTATTGTTGTTATTACAGGGTCAACTGTTTGAGGAGATATTTTATAATAAACTTTCAATGTAGTTGTATCAGCATTTCCAGGATAAACAGTTACCTTTATTCTTACCTCTTCATCGTTATATACAGTCGGATATATCCCTGCCTCTTTGTCCCATAACATTGTCTGCCAGCCAGCGCCAGGTTTTCTTTTTTCCCAAGAAACCCATAAAACCCTTGGAGAATTCAAAGTAAAGAATGTCCAGTAATTGTTATTCCAGCCCCATGGACCCCATTCACCATAACTATCCTTTGCCCTTACTCTCCAATAGTAAACAGTTCCATTTGAGAGTCCTGTAACATAATACTCGCTTGGTGCAGGATTTCCAGAAGTTGTGTATGTATCAGGAGAGGTAAAGTTTGGATTATCGTCAATCTGAATCTCATAATCAGTAATTGTATCTCCATCTCCATCATATGCATCCTGCCAGTCAAGGGTAATTCCTCCACTTACATCAACATCAACAGCATAATCTGCTGGGTATTCTGGATAATATATAACTGGAAGATAATTTGCTATTACATACCAGAATTTTGGAAAGTTCTCATCATTATATGGAGCATTTGGATCATAAGTTGAGAGAGGAGAATATGCTGTATGAGTATCTGGATATGCTCCATTTCCTGCACCAGGATACACAACTGTATCAATCTTTCCTGCTCCTGGATTTGAAAGTGTGATATAATACATCACAATATCTCCTCTTTCATAAAAACTGTTTGATGGTTGAATAAATTCTGATCTCCAGTAATCAGTTGAACCTTCTGTTAAAATATATGTAAATGTTGATACATGCCACTCTGCCTCCTCATTTCCAGAACCCGTTGCCTTCCAGTAGAGTTTTGCTACAAGTTCATCAATTCCCTCTCCATCATGGTCTGCTTCTCTCTGTTCTTTTCCAAGCCATATATACACTGTCTCACTGTCATATCTGTGTGGATTAAGGAAATAACTTCCATATGAATCATAACACTCCCTCATTGAGAGCGCCCTTGAAGAAGGAAGTGCCTCTTTTGGTATATGGAATGAATACATAACTTCTGCTTTTGTAACGAGATAAGTAAAACATTCATCAAGTTCCTGTGGTGGGTATGTTCTCATAATTGAACCCTCTGGATTTTGTCCGTTTGAAGTAAGATATGTTGTGTTTTCTCCAGATTTTTCAATCCTTATAAAATAATAAACCCTTGTTCCGTCATTTAAAGCAGTTATTGGATCAGTTGAAGCAAATGTTGAATAATATTTACCAGGATTTTCTCCATCACTCACAGTATAATCATATTTAAGAAGAATTCTTGTTGTTCCTGTAAGTGGTTCTCCTGTTTCTTCATTTATCTCCGGTAAAGTTGTTGCTTTCCAGTATACATAAACTGTTATATCATCAAGGTCACTTCCAACATATAGATTAACATTCTGAGAAGAATCAGGAGTTATTGGATATCTGTAGGTTCTGTCAGAAGGTGCTCCTGTTCCTGTTAATGTAACTGAAGGATAATGCCAGGAATCTATTAAGTTGATACTAAAATAAAGATAACTTCCATCAGAAGGATACTCTATATCTCCCCAGTTTGAATCAATATCCTTACCCTGAAAATAGTATTCAATAAAATCTCCTGAATTAAAGTACTTTGTAATCTGAAATGTTTTTCCATCACCAAGTGGATTCATATTCTCATAATTCCAACTTCCACCATTCTTTCTCCACACGATCCTTGCCTGAAAACTGCTCCAACCATTTGTATCTGCTTCACCATTTTCACCAAGAAGTTCACACTGAAATGTAATTGTTGTTATACTTACATTTGCTCCATTCTCAGGTGTAGGTGGAACAAGAACATTTATCTGGGCAAGATTTGGTCCAACTTTTGGGCCTGTAAAAGAATATGTTGAGGGTTCTCTTACATAAAAATCACCATCAGAGAAATAAAAATAGTATGAATGTTCTCCAACTGAAAGTTTTGTTGAATAAGTGAAAACAGAACCATTCTCATATACATAATCAGTTGTTGTCATCTCATATGCTTCGCCATCTATAAATACATACTTTACAGTTGGCTCATTATCATCAAGGTCAGTATATTTAACAGAAAAAGTAAAGAGCGTATCTGTTGTGCCTACATCAGGTGAAACACCTGCTTCTGTTAATGTTGGTTCATTTGCATTTGGAGGAGGCTCT
>QMOP01000023.1 GCA_003650255.1 Caldisericota bacterium | reverse complement strand
GGTTTTTTAATATTTTTTTATACCTTTTAATTAAAAATTCAACTCCTCCAACTGTTTCAGCAATTATTCCACTGAAAAGTGCTTCCTCAGTATTTTTTCCAATAAAACTTTTACATTCTTTAAATTCAACATTTTTTATTTTTTCTGCCTTTTGAATTATAATTTCCTTACTTATTTCAATTCCAGGAAATATTGCTCCTCCAAGATATGTTCCATTTCTATCAACGAGTTCAACTGTCGTTGCTGTTCCAGAATCAACAATTATTGCAGGAAATCTATAATATCCATAAACACCAAGACAATTTGCAAGTCTATCAGAACCAATCTGTTTCAAGGAGTAATTTACTTTAAATGGATAATTTTCTGGTTTAAACTCTATAAAATCAATTTTTCTCTTCTTAAAATACTCTATCCATTTTTTCGTTGTCTTCGGAGAAACACTGCACAAAACAGCAAAATCAATTTTTCTTTTTAAAATTTTCCTGGTTTTTATTCTAAAATCCTTTATTATTCTTCCATCTTCCAAAACACCAATATGTGTGGAAGTGTTTCCTATATCAATTAAGAAAATCTGCCTTTCCCTTTTCATTCTCAAACTCAACCTTAAAACTACCTTCTGAAATCAATTTTCCAAGAAAATAAAATGCTCTTTTTTTGACAGTTTCAAAATCTTTTCTTTTGCTTTTAGGTATTCTTTTTGCAGAAGGAAATTTTAGTTTTAAAAAATTAACAAATTTTCCTCTTTTCTTTATTCTGAAATCAAGATGTGGTCCTGTTGCAAGTCCTGTTGATCCAACATAACCAATAATATCACCCTGTCTTACTCTTACCCCTTTCTTTATTCCTCTTCTAATCTTAGAAAGATGTCCATAACTTGTTGTATAGATTGAATTGTGCCTTATAATAACACATTTTCCTGCTGCTCCTTTCCATCCTGCATATATAACAACTCCATCTGCTACACTTGATACAGGGGTGCCATAAGGTGCAGCATAATCAATTCCCCTATGTGGTCTATAAATTTTCAAAATTGGATGAAATCTTCTTAGAGAAAAATAAGAGGAGATTCTTCTATAATGAAGTGGTGCTTTTAAAAACTGTTTTCTCATACTTCTTCCCTTAACATCATAAAACTCCCATCCCCCTTCATCTCCAAAACCTATTGCTGTATAGGACCTTCCATTTCTTTTCTCATATTTTGCAACTATTATCCTTCCATCCCTTATTATTCCTTCATTTTCATACCTTTCCCATACAATATAAAACTTATCTCCATTCCTTGGCTCTGTTAAAAAATCAATCTGCCAGGAAAAAACCTCTGAAAAATCAAGTATAAGTTCAGGATCTATGTCTGCCTTTAACATTGAATGCCAGAGCGTTCCCGAAATAATTCCTCTTCTTCCACATATATATTTTTTGAGTTTTTTCTTAATTTTCCTTGAAACATATCCCCATGTTGTCTTCTTGACAACATAACTTAAAAGAGGACTCTTTATATACTCAAATTTTACAATTTCTCCATTTGTTGAAAAAACGACTCTATACTTTTCTCCTGGTCTTATCTTTTTCCTCTTATAATCATAAACCTTTCTTAAATTTTTAAGAAAATTATGCGCATTTCTCCCGCTTACTCCTTCACTTCTTAAAATACTCCACAAAGAATCTCCTGGGCTTATTATTCCCTCTATTTCCTGAAAACTGGAAATCTCCTTTTTCTCTTTTTTAAAACTGGATTTAAAAAAGATATAAAGTGTTATGAAGACAACAAGAAATACTCCTACTATAAGAAAAACTACTCCCTTTTTATTCATTATTTTTCCAAGAAATTTTTGCACCAAAATGCAGCAACTGCACCATCAGAACATGCGGTTATAACCTGATACAGTTCTTTTTTTCTACAATCACCAGCTGCAAAAAATCCTTCTACTTTAGTTTGCATTTTTTCATCTGTCATAATAAAACTTTCTCCACTTTCAAGAGATAAAATCTCTTTTACAGGTTCATTATTTGGTATCATTCCTATGAAAATAAAAACTCCATCAACAGAAATTCTTTTTCTTTTTCCAGAAACATTCGCAATAACTCCCTCAACTTTATCTTTACCATAAATCTCTTCTATTATAGAATTCCAGAAGAAAATTACATTTTCCTTAGAAAATATTCTATCCTGAAGTTCTTTCTCTGCTCTTAATTTATCCCTTCTGTGAAAAAGAAGAACCTCCTTTGCTATATTTGAAAGATAGATTGCTTCTTCTATTGCTCTGTTTCCTCCTCCAACGCAAGCAACTCTTTTATCCTTAAAAAAATAACCATCACATGTTGCACAGTATGAAACCCCTCTTCCAGTAAACTCCTCCTCTCCCTTTACCCCAAGTTTTCTAAATTTTGATCCTGTTGCCCATATAATAGATTTTGAATAGTATTTTTTGTTTCCTTCAAGAACAAAAATATCATTTTCCTTTTTTACATTTTTTATCTCATCATTTAAAATCTCTACTCCCTCTATCTGTTTTTTCATATTCTCAACAAGTTTTAAAGGATTTCTTTCAATAAAACCAGGATAATTCTCTATTTCATATGTAAGAAGAATCTGCCCTCCATAATTTAATTTCTCAATTACCAAAAAATCAATTCCATACCTTTTTGAATAAAGCGCAGCGGTGAGTCCTGTTGGTCCTGCTCCAACTATTATTAATTCCTTTTTATGCTCCATATTTTTTAAGTTTTCCACTTAAAGCAAGTAAAATTGGTAAAACATCTGTTGAGTAAATAACTCCAAGAGAACCTTTTCTAAATGCTCTTTCATGAAACTCATTAACATCATCAGGAAAAACATACTCACCATGTATAGCAAGAGGAGAAGGGTGCCAGGAATGTGATTTAAGTTTTGCTGGAGTTGAATGGTCTCCTGTTATCGCAACTGCACTAAAATTTAAAGATAATATCTCTGGAAGAACCTGATCAAAATCTTCAATTGCTCTCACCTTTCCATTAAAATCTCCATCCTCACCTTTTGAATCTGTTTTCTTATAATGAAAGAAAAAGAAATCAAACTTATTATAATTCTCCTTTAATGTCTTTATCTGGTCTCTCAATGTATCCCCTGTTTTAAGAACCTCCATTCCGACAAGTTTAGCAAGACCTTTATACATTGGATATGTTGCAATAGCACATGGATTTAATTTGAAAATATCCTGCATCTTTGGAATTGGTGGAATTTTTGAAAATCCCCTCATTAAAATTGCATTTGCCTTTTTCTCCTTGCTTAAAACTTTTATCGCTCTTTTCAAAAATGAATTTACTATTCTTGCTGCTCTTTCACTTGATTTTGCTGTTGCCTTTGCTTCTGGAATTGGTTTTCCCTCTTTCTGTGGATCACAATCAGTTAAAAACTCTTCCAAATCCTCTCCCTTAAAAACAACAACAAACCTGTGCTCCTTCCCAGGATAAATTGAAACCTTAACTCCATCTATCTCTCCCATATTCTCCTTTAAAATCTCACAAATACGTTTATTTTCTTCAGTTGAAATTCTACCTGCTCTTCTATCTATTACTATTCCATTTTTATCAATTGTTGCAAAGTTTGCCCTTGCACAGAGTTCATTTTCCTCAAGTTCAACTCCAATCCCAAGTGCTTCAAGAACTCCTCTTCCTATTGTATACGAAAATGGGTCATAACCAAATATTCCAAGATGTGCTGGTCCACTTCCAGGAGTTATTCCATAAGAACATGGGATATGAAATCCTGTTTCCGAAATTGACGCAAACTTATCAAGATTTGGTGTGTTTGCCATCTCAAGTTCTGTTTTTCCATAATTAAAAGGTATTCCACCAACACCATCAAGAACAATAAGAAGAATCTTTTTTTCATTCTTTTGCGCTATACTTTTTAAAATTTTAAGTGGAACCATACTACCTCCTTCTCAAAAAGTAAATAGCGAATGGTAAATGGCGAATGGTGAGCAGTAAGCAGGAGAAGTGGTTTTTCCCGAGGAGGCTTTACGAGCGAGGACATGGAGCATTCTACCGCAGCGAGTAGAGCGAGCCACATACGCGAGCGTCCCCCGAGGGGAAAACCACTCTTCTTTTTTATTTTCATATCACTTTCAATTTGTAAAATTTTCTTTTTCCTACTTTCAAAATAATTCCATCCTTAACCTCTATCTCCTCCTTAAAACTCTCAACAGTTCTTCCATCTATTTTAACTCCACCCTGAGTTATAATCCTTTTTGCCTCACTCTTTGAGGGAACTGCTTTTATTTTAAACAAAAGTTCTGCTATATCATACTTCCCTTCTTCTATTATTTTTTCCTCAAGTTCATCTGGAATCTCTCTTTTCTCAAAAACTCTTTCAAAATGATCTTTTGCCTTTATTGCTTCTCCCTTTCCCTTAAACTCCTCTGTTATGCAAAATGCAAGTTCCTTTTTCAATTCCTTTGGATGCTTTTTTTCATCATACTTCATGTTTGTAAGAAGTGTAATATATTTTTCAAGAAGTGAATCAGGAATACTCATCAATTTTCCAAAAATATCAATTGCATCCTCATCTATTCCAATATAATTACCAAGTGACTTACTCATCTTCTTAACTCCATCAGTTCCTTCAAGAAGTGGTAAAGTAAGAACGACCTGTTCCTCAACTCCATAAGCCCTTTGAATCTCCCTTGCAGTAAGAAGATTAAAAATCTGGTCCTCTCCACCAATCTCAACATCTGCTTTTAAATAAACAGAATCATATCCCTGAAGAAGCGGATATATAAACTCAAGGATTGAGATTGGCAAACCATTTTTATATCTATTTTTAAAATCCTCCCTTTCAAGCATTTTTGAAACAGTATAGGTAGAAATCAATTTAAGTAGTTCTCTTACATCCATCTTTAAAAACCATTCTGAATTTCTAACTATAACTGTCTTTTCCTTTCTCAGAACCTTAAAAATCTGCCTCTCATATGTCTTTGCATTCTCATCTATCTCTTTTTTACTTAAAATGGGTCTTGTCTGAGATCTTCCTGATGGGTCACCTATCATTGCTGTAAAATCACCTATTATAAAATAAACAGTATGTCCTAAATCCTGAAACTGTCTTAATTTTTTTAAAACAACAACATGCCCAAGATGAATATCAGGTGCTGTTGGATCTGCACCAAATTTAACCCTTAAACTCTTTTTCTCTTTAATTTTTTTAACTAACTCCTCCTCACTTATAAGATCAACTACTCCCCTTTTTATCAGTTCAATTTCCTTCAACATATCTTAACCTCAAAATAGATGAAACAATAACTACAAGGAGAATTATTTTAGCAAATTTAACTGGATTTTTTGAATAGGTGGAGAAAAGAATTGAAAAAATTGAAAATAGAGAAAGCAAAAAAACATCCTTTTTATCTATGTTTGAAAAAATTAGATAAAAAGAAAAACAGGCAAGAATTGTTGGAAGTGGCAGGATTGCAAAATGGGGAATAAAAAGAGAAAAAATTAAAGGTATCAAATAAAGGAGTTTAACATCATATCTTATCTCATAAAACTCATCCTTTTCTTCTGTTAATTTAAAAAGATAAAAGAGGAAAAGAAGGAATGAAGAGAATTCCCAGAATGAAAGAGAAAAATGCTGAGGTGTTTTTATTTTTGAAATATAGAGAAATAAAAGTTGGGAAATTAAAATTGTAAAAATCCAACTCAACTCATTTTTAAAAACAAAAAAATAAACTCCAGTTGCACCAAGTAAAAGAATTAAAAAGAGCAAAATTTTTAAAAATATGCCTGCTTTTAATGTTACATCAAGATTGTATTTTATATGTCCCATTGCTCCACTTATTGAAAGGAAGTTAAAGAAAAAATAGATGAAAAAATACTCCTTTTTGATTCCCTTTTTTAAAATTGAATAAATTACAAAAAGAGAAAAAATTATTTTCTGAGCAATTATGTAACCAGAATAAAAAGAGAAAACTTCATTCACATCTCCTCCAGTGGCTTTATTCCAAGAATAAGAAGCAATTTCCCAATTACATCTTTTATTTTCTCAATAAATGCAATTCTCCATTCATTTTCAAGAATCCTTTCATAGTTATAGTAGTTATGGAAAAGAGAAGAAAGGGAAAGAAGATAATCCACAATAAAATACGGATCAAGTTCATCAAGAACAAATGAAAGTAAATCTGGAAGAAACAAAAGTTTCTTCATAATCTCAATTTCCTTTTCAATAACAACATCTTTTAATTTCTCTTTAGAAAATTCATAATTGAAATCTCCAAATCTCTCCTTTCTTTTTCTCAATATACTTGAAATTCTTGCATGTGCATACTGGATATAATAGACAGGATTATCCATTGATTTTTTCTTTGCCTCTTCAAGATCAAAATCAAGAGGAGTTGAATATCTTTTAAGAAGTAAATATATTCTTGCAACATCCTTTCCAACCTCATCAATAACTTTCCTCAATTCAATAAACTCACCTTCCCTTGTGCTCATAGAAACAAGTTCTCCTTTTCTTTTTACTCTTACAAGTTGATAAAGAACAACCTTCAATATGTCCTTTTTTCCTGTAAGTGCCTGAATTCCTGCCTCTAATCTCTTAACATAACCATGATGGTCTGCTCCCCATGTATTTATTAAAACATCATATCCCCTTCTTAATTTATCATAGTGATAAGCAATATCCGAAAGAAAATAGGTTGGAGTTCCATCAGATTTGATTATAACTCTATCTTCAGTATCTCCAAACTCTTTTGCTTTAAACCATTTAGCATTATCTTTTTCATAAATCAAACCCTTTTCATTAAGGATGTTTAAAATCTCATCAACTGTTCCATTTTTATAAAGTTCTGTTTCATGGAAAAATCTATCAAACTTCATACCAAAAATTGAAAGTTCCTCTTTTATAATTGAAAGTATTTCATTAACAGCAACCTCTCCCCAGTTATCAATCTCTCTTTTTTCTTTTTTAAGTTTCTCAGCAATCTTAATTAAGTAATCTCCTTTATAACCATTCTCAGGAGGATTTCCTCCATTATATCTTGCTTTTAAAGATTCTCCAAGAAGTTCTATCTGTTTTCCTCTGTCATTCACATAGTATTCAAAAGAAACATCAAAACCAAGAAATTTATAAACCCCCCTTAATCCATCTCCAATAACACCTCCTCTTCCATGTCCTATATGTAGTGGACCTGTTGGATTTGCACTAACACACTCAATCAAAACTCTCTTTTTCTCCCTCTTAACATTTCTTCTTACATATTCATCAATATCTTTTGAAAACTTTAAAAACTCCTCAATTATAAAATCATCTGAAATCTTAAAATTTATAAATCCTGGTTTAAGAAAATAAACATCCTTAAACTCATACATCTTTTTTAATTCTCTAATCAACTCATCCGCAACTTCCTGAACATTCCTTTTCTCCTCTTTTACAATTCTAAAAGCAACATTTGTAGAAAAATCAGCATCAACCCATTGAGGTGGAGATGAAAGTGGAACTTCAATATCAATATTCTCCTTTATTCTCTTTTCTAAAATTTTCTTCATCTCTTATAAACAAATCTCAACTTTTTCATTCCCTCAAAAATCCTATCAAATTCATAATATTTTCTCACCTCTGGAAGAAATATATGAACAACAAAACCCTCATAATCAATAAGTATCCATCTTTTTGCATCCTCTCCTTCTATATGATGTGGAGAAAGGGAACTCTTTTCCATCTCCTCAATTAATGAGTCAAGAAGTGCCTTTAAATGAACTTCATTCTTTCCTGTTGCAACAAGAACCCAGTCAAAAAAAGGAGAGAAATCCCTTACATCATATATAAAAACATCCTCTGCCTGTTTATTATAAAGGTTTCTTGCGGCAATTCTTACAAGTTTCTTATAATCCCTCTTCATCAAATTTAAAATCCTCTCCTAAAACAATTGAACAGTCAACCATTCTTGTTTTATCAATATCTGTCTTTACTATCTTTATATCCAAAATTTTTGCAATTCTATGTGCCTTTTTCAAATCTCCAGTCCTTGCCACAACCATTGAATACCTTTTATTTCTTCCCCAGTTCCCCCATTCAAGAACATCTATTCCATAATACCTTAAAATTTTTGAAACCCTCTCTGCAAGACCACTTCTTTTTGTCGCATTCCACACATCAACAATTAGAGATTCCTTTTCATTTTCAATTCTTTTTATCTTAATCCTTTTATCAGGTCTTGGCCAGTTAACTCTCCATGAGTTCTTAATCACATCCACCATTTCCTCTTTTTTCTCCTCATCAAGAATAAGGAAATCTTTTCCAGAAAGAATCCTCGGCTCTCCTGAAAGAAGTTGAAACCTCAAATTCTTAAAATCAAAAAATCTTGCCTCATTCAAGATTACAATCATATCATATATTGAAAGATTTGTAAGAAACTTCTTTTTAAAAATTTCAATCAAATCTGGAATTTTAAAAACTGTATTTATTGATAATCCTTTCTTTATAACAAGTTTTAAAAACTCCTGCTGCCTCATAATCCTTCCTTTATCACCTAATGCTGTCTTTCTAAATCTTATATACTTTAAAGCATCCTCGCCATTTAAATTGTGCCATCCCTTTTTAAAATGGATATGGAGATTTCCCCAGTTATCATCATAATCCATATCAAAAGGAATATAAACCTTAATTCTACCAATTGTATCAATTAAATCTTTGAATCCTTCATATGTTACAACAAAATAAAAATCAATATCCATAGAAACAATCTTTTCAACTCTTTTTGTAAAATCAAGGACAGCTCTACTCAAATCCTTTCTTTTCCTTAAAGAAAGAAAAAGAACTTCAGATAATTTTCTTCTCCTCCATTTTATTCTTCCAACGTATGTATCCCTTGGAATTGAAAGAACATCAAAGAATTTTGTTTTTGGCTCGTACGAAACTAAGATTATTGTATCCGCATGTCTTCCATATTTTAACTCATCTGTTCCAAGAACAAGAAAATTTACTCTTTCTCCTCTTGAAATCTTTTTAAATAAAGTTGAATTTCTCTGGATTATAAATCCTATAGATAACCCTATAAAGATGAAAACAATCAAAAAAAATTTTAAAACCTTCACCTATAAAAACCTTTTGCAACTATATAATCGTAAACTCTCGGATGAAGAAAATATCTATAAGGAAGACCTTTTTTGATTCTTTCTCTAATCATTGAGGATGAAATATTGATTTTGATATCATCTATAATAAGAATTTTCCTAAGAATTTCTTTATCAAAACCTCTGATGTCAAAACCCTCTCTTGCAAAAGCACAGAGTTTTGCATTTTCAAAAATTAAATTATAATTCTTCCATGTCTTTATTTCAAGAAGTGAATCATATCCAAGAAGTAGAAATATTTCAGAATTGTAAAATCTATTCTTGAACTCAAGAACTGTAATATATGTGTATGATGGTTCCTCTTTTTTTATCTCATAATCAGAGACAAAAAATTTTTCATTATCCGCTGTTGCAAGAACTGTCATTTTAAATCTATCCTCTTTTGGAGCAAGTTCAACATTTTTATGTGGTGGAATTCCAACTGGTATGAAAAATAACTTATCAATTGAAAATCTGTTTACAAACTCCTCTGCCATTATAAGATGCCCTAAATGTGGTGGATTAAATGAGCCACCAAATAGACCAATTCTATTATATTTCATTCCCTTATCTGTCCATTTCCATAAACAACATATTTATAGGTTGTAAGTTCTTTTAAACCCATTGGCCCTCTTGCATGAAGTTTTTGATTTGAAATTCCAATCTCTGCTCCCATTCCAAATTCCCCACCATCAGTAAACCTTGTTGATGCATTGTGATATACAGTTGAGGCATCAACATAATTTAAAAATTTCTTCGCATTCTCATTGTTATTAGTAACAATTGCCTCAGAGTGTTTAGAACCATAAAAATTTATATGTGAAATTGCTTCATCAACACTTTCAACAATCTTTATTGAAAGAATAAGGTCAAGATACTCTGTCCACCAGTCCTCTTCCGTTGCATCTTTTATTGAAGTAAGAATCTTTCTTGTCTTTTCACATCCCCTTAACTCAACATTGTGTTTCTCCAATTCACTTTGAACCTTTGGAAGAAACTCACTTGCAATACTTTCGTGAACAAGCAATGTCTCAATAGCATTACACACACCAGGTCTTTGAACCTTTGCATTTAAAGTGATTCTAACTGCCATATCAATATCTGCATCCTTATCAACATAAAGATGACAAAGCCCCTTGCCATGTCCAATAACAGGAATCTTTGATTTCTCCTTAATTGCCTTTATCATCTGCTCACTTCCTCTTGGAATTATCAAATCAATATATTCATCAAGTTCAAGCATTTTATAAACAAGTTCTCTTTCAGGTCTATCTATAAATGATACACAATCCTCAGGAAGCACACTTCTTGAAATTCCTTTTCTTATTGCAGAAACTATTGTTTTATTTGAATTTATTGCCTCACTTCCTCCCCTTAAAATAACAGAGTTTCCACTCTTTAAACAAAGAATCGTTGCATCACATGTAACATTTGGACGGGATTCATAAATTATTCCAACAACACCAATTGGAACTCTAACTTTCTTTATAAGCAATCCATTCGGTCTCCTTATCTCTTCTATTACCTCACCACAAGGATCAGGAAGTTCAATTACAACATCTATTCCATTTACCATTGAATTAAATCTTTTCTCAGTAATAAGCAATCTATCAATAAGAGATGATTTGAGATTATTCTTTTTTGCTTTCTCAACATCAATCTTATTTGCTTCCATAATTTTATCTTTTTCCTCAATTAGTGCCTCTTTAATTTTTAAAAGAGCATCATTCTTTTCCTCTGTAGTTGCATTCTGAAGTTTAAAAGATGCCTTTTTAGTTTTTTTTGCAATCTCCTCAACCATAAGCCCCCCTTCTAAATTTTTTTTATTCTAACAAAACTTTTCCCTTTTTAAAACTTTTTTGGTATAATCTTTTTCAAAGGAGGGGTGGCCGAGCGGACGAAGGCGGCGGTCTTGAAAACCGCTGTGCCGTTTCCACGGCACCGGGGGTTCGAATCCCTCCCCCTCCGCCAGAACGGTACATTCCGGGCACATCCTTTACACTTTATTCTTGGCACATAGTTTACAAAATAGTAGCATATCTTCATCCTGAAAGAAAAGGAGGGAGATATGCCATGGAAGGAGAGTAGTATTATGGATGAAAGAATGAAGTTTATTGGAAGATTACTGTCAGGAGAACAGATGAGTTCATTATGTAAAGAATTTGGGATTTCCAGAGTAACAGGATACAAAATCTGGAATAGATATAAAGAGCAAGGAGTTAAAGGGTTATTTAACCAAAGCAGGGCACCACATACACATCCAAATCAACTACCATTTGAAGTTGAACAATTAATAGTAAGACTAAAAAGGGAGAAACCAAATTGGGGAGCACCAAAGATTAGAGAGCTCATATTAAGAAGATATTCAAATATAAAACTACCAGCAATAAGTACAATTCATTGTGTACTTGACCGACATAATTTGGTAAAGAGGAAGAAAAG
>QMOP01000022.1 GCA_003650255.1 Caldisericota bacterium | reverse complement strand
CAATTCCACCTTTATAAAGAGAGGAAAGGAGAACTGGATAGATTACCATCTGGATTTTTTTCTTAAAAAGATAAGTAGCGTAATTTTAAGTAAAATGTAAAAGATTAAAACAGAAACTCCTGGGAAAAAAAATACTGAAAATCTTTCAGGAGCAAATTTTGAAAGCAAAATAAGAATTACTCCTGATACTGGAAGAAGAAAATCAAGAATCAATTTTCCAAGACACCCTTCGGATTTTCTTCCTTCTGGTTTTACCTCTGGAATTAAAAGTTCTGATATTGCATGAATCTTTTTTAAATTCTCCTCAATAATTTTTCTTTTCTCCTCGGGAAATGTCTCTTTTAAAGAGTTGTAAATTTTACTCAAATCACCAAGTTTTGACAATCTTCTTGCAACATCAATTATTAAATTATGTGCCTCCACGAAATCAGGGTCTCTTTTTATTATTTTAAGAAGGTTATTAAATGAAAGTTCAAAGAATGCATTCTCACTTTCCTTCTTTCCTTTCTCATAATAACAGAATGAAATTCCATATAAAGCAGATAAATTTTCTCTTTCCTCTTTTAATACTTTCTGATAAAGATGGATTGCACCATCAATATCACCGATTTCTCTTAAATTCTTTGCTTCTTTTAAAAGATCTATACTACTCAAAACTTTAAAATATGAGGAGTAATGAATACAAGAAGTTCAACTCTATCTTTTGTCTGTTGATGCCTCTTGAAAAGATAGCCAAGTATTGGCAGTTCTGAGAGAAATGGAACCCCCTGCATTGATTCAAGTTCCTCTTCCCTTATAAGTCCTCCTATAACAATCGTATCTCCATCCTTAACCATAACCTTTGTTGTTGCCTGCCTTGTAACAATCCATGGTCCTTCTGGTAAAAACTGCCTTACAGTGCTTACCTCTGGCTGTATTTCAAGTGTTACATACTCATCTGAATTTATTGTAGGAGTTACTGTGAGTTTTATTCCGACATCTGTAAAACTTGTGGACTGCGTTGTTCCTGTAGGAGTTACTGTTGTCTGAGTATATGGAACCTGTTCTCCTGAAAGAATATATGCCTGCTCATTGTTCATTGCAACAACTTTTGGATTTGAAAGGATCTTTGCTTTTCCTTTTGTTGCAAGAGCAGCAAGTGCTGCTTCAAGAAGTGCTCTGTCATAAACTCCACCAACATTAAAGAATAATCCCTGAGATGAAACTGCTCCTCCTCCAAAATATACAGGTGGAGTTATTCCCTGTGTCTCTATTTTTCCTGTTCCTGTTTCTCCTTTATAACTCTGCTGTGATTCATCCCACTCATATTTAACTGTTCCATCTCCAATATTTCTCTCTATATTTCCACTTGTTGCCTCTTTTGGACCAAAAACACCCTGCCATGATATTCCAAGGTCAAGAGAATTAGAATAATCAACCTCAACAATCTTTGCCTCAATTAAAACTTGCCTTGGTTTTCTATCAAAATATTTTATTAACTCCTCATACTTTTTTAGAGCATCCTGTGTTGCTGTAATAATTAAACTGTTTGTTGTCTCATCTATTCCTATTGTTGCCTTAACTCCCTCAATTGTTATTGTCTGAAGTTGTTTTTGAACATCCTGAGCCCTTGCAAATCTCAAAGGAATAATTCTTGTAAATGTAACTGCTTCTGCTCTCTCTTTTTTTAATTGTGCTGGGGTTATTATCCTTATAATATTATCTGCCTCTCTTTCTGCAACAAGACCTGACATTTTCAAAATAATCCTAAAAGCATCATCAAATTTTACATCCCTCAACTTAATTGTTATGTTTCCCTGCACATCAGGCCCATATACAAAATTAACTCCTGCCTGTTGTGCTATAAAATCAAGAACATTTCTTATATCAGCCTCGTAAAAATTAACGCTGATCCTCTTCTCACTTAAAGAAACAATCCCTCTCTTCCTTCTTTCAACTTTCTCTTTTTTCTTAAGTTTTTCCTTTTTCTCCCCTTCCCTTATCTTTCTTATAAGTTCAAGATGTTCTTCTGTAGGAATATTCCTTCTTATCCTTATCTTTTTCCTTTTCTTCTCTGGAAGTTTTGCAATAACCTTTTCTGCTTCAGGAACCCTCGGTTTTATCTCAACCTTTGCCAATTCTTTCTTATCAGATATTGCAAAAATAATACTTCTTCCATTTGAAATTGCATCATAAAAAACATCTTTTTTCAAATCAAGAACAATCCTTGAAATTTTAACAGGATCATCCTTATACTGTCCTCCCCTTATTTTTTTGATATAAGGACTATTTACAGAATACTCTTTCTTAGGAAGTGAATAAAGTGTTGAGGACATTTCAATAACAAGTCTTGGTGGATTTGAAACCTTAAAAACATAATAGTTTACAGGACCTGTAATTCCAAGAGAGAGAATAAACTTCTCTTTCTCTTGAGAATAGTTGATTGAATTAATTTCCTGAAAATTTTTTTTCTGAGAATAAACTACCGAAAAAACAATCAGAATTAAAATAACTAAAATTTTTCTTTTCATTTTTTCTCTCCTTTTAATTACTTCTTCCCATTATCTTTTTCAACTTCTCTATCTCCTCAAGTGTGTATTCTCTCCACCCATTGATTGCATTTCTCTTTGGCTTCGGAAAAAATCCCCTTTTTTCATATCTTATCAGTGTCTGCTTTGATATTCCGAGCATCTCAGACGCTTCTTTTGCTGTGTAAAATTTCTTCTTTTCAGCCATCTCAACCTCCCCCAGACACCTTCTGATATTGTTATATAGTATACATCAATTGTCTAAATTTGTCAAGGTTTTATTTTTTGGCATAATTTGTAAAATTATAATTTATTGATTTTCTGGAAGGGAGAGAGTAACTGTTTTCCCTCCCTTAATAAGTATAACCTTTTCCTCCATCACAGAACCAGCAACTCCAGGAACAACTTTTCCATCAGGACCAAATAATTTTCTTCCTTTTAAAGTGTAAGGCAAACCATCTGAACCCTGAAGAAGAGCATACTTTTTTCCAGAACTATCAATCATAATACCCTGAAGAACAAATGACTCAATATTTAAACCGGAAATCTGTTCTTGAATTGGTTTTGTTTCTCTTTTAACTGTTGATCCAACAAGAGGATAAAAAGGATTTCTATATTTATAGCCCTGATAAACATAAATTTCTTCCTCTTTTTTCTCTTTTTTAACTGTCTCTTTCTTTTTAAAATATGTTTTTTGCTGTGAAACCGTCTGGGTTGTATCCCTTTTTCTCTTTTTTCCACAGGAAAAAACTAAAAATAAAGAAAAAACTAAAATTAAAAACCTTCTCATTATTTCCCCTTAAAAGTATAAACAACAAGAGTAAAATTTGCCTGCATATCTGTCGGATCCTCTGGAGTTGGATTTTTAGGATTTAAAATTAAATCTTTTATACTCATTATTCTCTCCTGCTGTCCAATCTCAGCAAAGAAAGAAGCAATCTTATGATACGTGCTTTTTATACTGATAGCAAAATAATGTTCTGTATAACTCTGTTTTGTTGAAGAACCTGCTGGTCTAAAATTGTCTATATCTATTCCATATTTTCTTCCTATATCTGTTATATTCTTCAAAAGTTTTGGAATCTCCTTTTTTCTTGGAAGCTTTTTCTCAGCAATTTCCACTTCCTTTTTCAACTCTTCATATTCTCTCATAAGTTCATCAAATCTTGCAATCTTTGCCCTTATATGTGCAAGTCTCTGCTCTTTTTTCCTTATTTCCTCTTTATACTGTTTTGCTTTTTTACCAAGAGGAGCAAATGCTCTTTTATAAAAAACAAATAACCCTATTACACCAAGAATTGCAAGCATTATTTTTTGCTGTTGAGTTACGGGCTTTTTTTCAGGCATTCTTTCCTCTTTCAGGTTTATAAAAACATTTTATTGAAAAGGTTCTTACAGGAGTATCTTCAACCTTTGTTGTTGTTATTGCACTTAATTCAACATTCTCAAATCTTCTGGATTTATCAAGATTTGTAAGAAAATCAGCAATTGCATAATTATCAAGTGCCTGAACCTGAAATGTTATTTCAATCTTATCCGATGATGTCTTCGTACTCATCCCTGTAATCCATACTCTTGGAGGTAATATATCAGGCCTTGTAATTGTCTCCATCAATTTTGGATAGTCAAGACGAGAAGCAAGAAGAGAATTTATAACCTTCAACCTCTCACTTAATATCTTTTTATTTCTCTCTACCTCATCAACCTTTTTTGCCTTATCTTCTATTTTCTTTAATTCACTATCAAGTTTTCTTACCTCTTTTTCAAGTTTTTTTACCTGAGCAAACTTTAAAAACCATATTCCAAAAAATATCAAAAGGACGAGAACACCTGCAATTCCCGCAAGAATAATCCTTTCTTTAACTGCTGCTTTCTTCTCAATCTCTTTTGGGAGAAGATTTATTCTTATCATCTTGTATCTTTTTCTCTTCTCAATGAAAGACCAAGGGCAACAGCAAACTCAGGAGTGTGTTCCTTAAGAAATGAATCTTCTGTGGATATGTTTTTCCATGGGTCTATTATCTCACATGGAATATTCAATTGAAGATGAATGTAATTAATAAGATTTCTCAGTTTCGCTCCACCACCACTTAAAACAACTTTTGAAACATCTCCACCTGTCTCGCTTATTGTATTAAAGTAATCAAGAGATCTTCTTGCATCTGAAAGAATATCATCTATTGAATTTGTTATAATTCCTGAAACCTGCTCTGCTTCATCTGGATTTTCCATTTCATCTAATTCAAGTGTTGAAACAATACCATACTTTTTCTTTAGTTCTTCAGCATCTTCAAAATCAACCCTTAAAGCTGTGGCTATAGAATTTGTAATTTCATTACTTCCTGTAAATAAATCTCTTACTACCTTTGGATAACCATTTTCAGTTATTATCAGATTTGTCGTTCCTGCTCCTATATCAAGAAAAAGGATATTCTCTCCATAGAAACTGTCATAGTTTGCTTCATAAAGATTTATTACAGCAAAAGCATCAACATCAATTATAACAGGCATAACTCCTGCCTCCTGAAATATACTTATTCTATCATCTATAAAATCCCTCTTTGCAGCAACAAGAATTGTCTCCATTTTTGGTTGTTCCTCTTCAATGACATCCTTTAAAATATGTGTAGAAAGATAAACATCTCTTATATCAAAAGCAATATATGGTTCGGCCTCATACTGAATTGTCTTTTCAAGGTCCTGTGGAGCCATTTTTGGAAATTTAACATTTCTTACGATAACCTGATTTCCACTTACACTTGTTGCAACCTTTTTCACTTTTGAGAATTTAGTTGAAAATACATTCTTTAATTTCTTTAAAATTTCCTCTCTTCTTTCAGGACTCGTTATATCCTTTCTTAAAGCAGGAGAAAGTTCTTCATAAAAATAATCAACCACCCTCCAGCCTTCCTGTTCCTTTTTAAGATAAATTGCTTTTAAGGATGCATTTCCTATATCAAAACCAATAAGGTCCTTACTACCAAAAATTGATAATGATTTTATCTTCTCAAAGATTCCTTTTAAATCAAGATTTGCTTCCATTTAATTTAAAATTTTAACTAAATTAACCACTTCTGTCAACAATTATATCTGGAGTAATCCCCCTTTTTGAATTTTCTGTTAAAAACTTTATCATCTCTCCTGCCAATTCTGAATTAACTTTCAAAGAAAGAAGTTCCTCTATTATCTCTTTTCTTGGCTTTTTGCTTCTATAGTAAATCCTGTAAACTTTCTCAACTTCTTTTCTTACTTCTCCTTTAATTCCCCTTCTTTCAAGACCAACAGTATTTAATCCATAAACTCTTAAAGGGACTCCTGCTGCTTTTGTAAATGGAGGAACATCCTGAGTAACTCTTGAGAATCCTCCAACAATACTCATTTTTCCAATCCTTACAAATTGATGAACAGGTGTAAGTCCACCGATTATAGCAAAATCATCAACAATAACATGTCCAGCAAGAGTTGCACAGTTAGCAAGTATAACCCCATTTCCAACCCTACAATCATGCGCAACATGAACATAAGCCATTAATAAACACTCATTTCCAACAACTGTCTTCCCTGTTGCTTCTGTTCCTCTATTTAAAGTGCAGAATTCTCTTATAACAGTATTATCTCCGATAAAAAGATATGTTTTCTCTCCTTTATATTTTAAATCCTGGGGATCTGTACCAAGGACAGCACCTTTGAAAATCTTACATTTTCTTCCAACTACAGTATATTTTTCAATTAAAACATGATCTCCTATCTCTGTATCATCTCCTATAACAACCTCATCTCCAATTACTGAATATGCTCCTATCTTAACATTTTTTCCAAGTTCTGCTTTTTTAGAGATAATTGCAGTTTTATGAACCTCTAACATCAATCAACAAGAGAAAACATTATCTCTGCTTCACAGCAGAGTTCATCTCCTACAAATGCTTTACCAAGAACCTTTCCACCCCTGATTCTTGGCCTTACAACTTCAACCTCCATTCTCAAAACATCCCCTGGAAAAACAGGTTTTCTGAATCTAACCCCATCTATCCCCATAAAGTATGGAGTTTTATGAGAGAGATCAGGTCTTGACATAAATAAAACACAGGCAGTTTGAGCCATTGCCTCAACAATCAGAACTCCTGGCATAATTGGTCTTGAAGGAAAATGTCCTCTGAAAAACTCCTCATTTATATTCACTGTTTTAAAACCTGTTGCTTTTTTTTCATCATGGAGAATAACCCTATCCACAAGTAAAAATGGTGGTCTGTGAGGAATAACCTTCTGGATTTCATTTACATCAAGAATTTTAAAAGGAATATTTTCTTTCAATTTTTTAACAAAGTTTATATTATGAAGGTGACCACATTTAAATGCGATTATATGCCCTTTTATTGGTAATCCAAGTAAAGAAAGATCTCCAATAAGATCTAAGATTTTATGTCTTACAAATTCATCTTTAAATCTTAAAGGAGGATTATGTATTCCATTTTCTCCTATTACAATGGCATTTTCAAGACTTCCACCCTTTGCAAGACCTTTTGCATGAAGATGCTCTATTTCATAATCAAAACAGAATGTTCTTGAAGGAGCAATCTCTTTTTTAAAATTTTCAGGTGTTATCTTTAATGAAAGATACTGTGTTCCAACAAATGGATGCTTATAATCAATTGTACAAGAAATAACAAAATCACTGTCAGGAACATATACAATTCTTGTATCTCCATTTACATATTCAATAGGTTTATTAATATAAAAAAATCTTTTTTCTTCATCCAATTCCTTTATTCCTGCTTCTTCAATCAACTTCACAAATTCATTAGCACTTCCATCACATATTGGTGGCTCTGAAGATGACATTTCAACAATTAAATTATCAATTCCTAAAGCAAATAATGCAGCAAGAAGATGCTCTATTGTATGAAAGGTAAGAGAATCTTTTGAAATTGTTGTCCCTCTTAAAACTCCATTAACATTTTCAACAATTGCAGGAACAACTTCATCTCCTTTCTCCTTTTTAAAAACAATTCCTGTGTTTGATTTTGCTGGTTTTAAAGTAACCCTTGACTTTTCTCCTGTATGAAGTCCTACTCCCTCAATAGAAACCTCTCTTTCAATTGTCCTCTGCCTCACATCATCCTCCTATATTCCAAGTTTTCCTCTTATTTCGGGAACCTTATCCGTTTTCTCCCATGGAAACTCATTTCTTCCAAAATGTCCGAAACAGGCAGTATTTCTATAAATTGGCTTCCATAAATCAAGCATTTCAATTATTCCTGATGGAGTGAGGTCAAATACATCATTTACAACCTCAATAAGTTTCTCTTCATTTACCTTTCCTGTCCCATGGGTATCAATCATTATTGCAATAGGATCTCTTACTCCAATTGCATATGCAATCTGAACAGTGCATTTTTCCGCTACACCACTTGCAACAATATTTTTTGCAACATATCTTGCAGCGTATGTTGCTGAACGGTCAACCTTTGTCGGATCTTTTCCTGAAAATGCTCCTCCTCCATGAAGAGCCATTCCACCATAAGTATCAACTATTATTTTCCTTCCTGTCATTCCTGTATCTGACTGAGGTCCTCCAACTAAAAAAAGTCCTGTTGGATTTATTAAAACATCCTTTGAAAAATCAAATCCTTCTAAATACTCTTCTGGTATTGCTGTTTTTACAATTTTTTCAACAATCTCCTCTTTTGCCTTTTTACTCATAACTTTTTTTCCGCTTTTCTCCTCAGTTGCTTCAATTGTATGCTGGGTTGAAAGAACAACTTTTTTTACTCTCCTTGGTTTACCATCTATATATTCAACTGTCACCTGACTCTTACAATCAGGGCCAAGATAATTTATTTCTTTATTTTTTCTTACTTCCTTCTGTTTTAAAACAAGTTTATGCGCTAAGATTATTGGAAGTGGCATTAATTCCTCTGTTTCTTTACATGCATATCCAATCATTAAACCTTGGTCTCCTGCTCCTCCTGTATCAACTCCCATAGCAATATCAGGTGATTGAGGTCCAATTGCATTTAAAATCGCACATGTCTTATAATCAAAACCATATTCAGGTCCTGTATATCCTATATCTTTTAAAAGGTCTCTTACAACCTTATGAACATCAACCCACGCTTCTGTTGTTATCTCTCCACCAACAATTACAAGTCCCACAGTAATAAAAGTCTCGCATGCAACACGAGAACCTCGTTTGTCTTCTGGTTTCAATCTATAAGGTTTCAAACCTTCTTTTAAATCAAACTTCAAAACCTCATCCAATACTGCATCTGAAATCTGGTCACATACCTTATCAGGATGCCCCTCTCCAACACTCTCACTTGTAAAAAGAAAACTCTTCATCCCACCTCCTTTTTAGCCTTTAGCCTTGCCACTTTAGCCTTATTTACTGTACTCTTCATCTGCCTTCTTATACTGCTCCATATTCCCAATATCATACCATTTTTCTTTGAAAACATAAACATAAACAGGTCTTCTTTTATAAAGCCACTCAATATATCTACCTGGCTGATCAGGATTGTTTCCTTCTGAAAGGTACTCTTTTATTAAAGGAATTGTATCCTTTGGAAAATAATAAATGCAACTTGCTGCAATATGACTTCTGGGAGTTTGAGGTTTTTCTCTCATATAAACAATTTTATTTTCACTATCAACTTCAACTTCACCATATCTTTTCATATCTTCAAGATTCTCAATAAATCTTGCAGCAATTGTTACTCCTTTTGATTTTGCATATTCAATAAAATCATTCAGGTCAAATTCAAATAGATTATCTCCTGCTATAACAAGAAGGTTATCATTTAAATTTGTCTTTTCAATAACAAATTGCATATCTCCAACTGCACCAAGTCTTGTCTCATTTGTTTTTGTTCCATCATTAAAAACCCTTATTGGAAATTTACATGATTTAGTTTTACTCCATTCTTCAAAATTTTTAGCAAATTTATCATTTGTAACAACATAAACCTCATCAAACTCTTTTATTTTTTCAACCTTTTCCAAAAGATAATCAAGTATAGGTTTGCCACCAACAGGAAGAAGTGGCTTTGGTCTATCAAGAGTTAAAGGATAAAGACGCGTTGCGTATCCAGCACATAAAAAAAGAACTTTCATTTTTCCTCCTTTACCTTTTTCCCTTACACATTACACTTAAAATACTCCACAGTTTTTTCTAATCCTTCTCTTAATGTTGTTTCTGCTTTCCAGTTAAGCATTTCCTCTGCTTTTTTTACATTGAGTTTTGACTTCTGCAATTCTCCTAATCTTGGTGGTTTATAAATCGCTTCTTTTTTATAGCCTGTAATTTCTTTTAAATATTTGAAAAGTTCATTTACTGAAATTGAAACTCCTGTTCCCAGATTAAATACTTCTCCATCTCCTTTACTAAGTGCAATTAAGTTCGCTCTAACTATATCCTCTACATAAACATAATCCCTTAACTGTTCTCCATCTCCAAATATGAATACATCCTCATTATTTAACATTGCTTTTGAAAATATTGCAACAACTCCTGCCTCACCATGTGGGTCCTGTCTTGGACCATAGACATTTCCATATCTGAATACAGTATAATCCAGATTGTAGGCATATCTGTAAAATCTCAAATAATCTTCAACAACTTTCTTACTTATTCCATAAGGAGATAGAGGTAGTGCTGGATCATCCTCCTTTGGATTTCTTTCACACTCTCCATACATCACTCCACCACTTGAAGCAAATATAAATTTTTTAACACTATATTTTCTTGAATTTTCCAAGAGATTTAATGTTCCTATTATATTTACATCTGCATCAAAAATTGGATTGGATACTGACTTTCTTACATCAATCTGAGCAGCATGATGGTTTACAATATCTATTTTTTCACTCTTAAAAATATCCTCTATCCTTTTATCTCTTATATCAGCTTCATAGAATTTTGCTTTTTTATTTAGATTCTCCCTTTTTCCTGTTGATAGATTATCAATAACTATGACATCATGACCATCTTCAATATAGGCGTCAACAATATGGGAGGCAATAAAACCGGCTCCACCAGTTACAAGAATCCTCATTTTTCCATGTTCACCATTCGCTATTCACCATTTGCCATTTGCTATTCGTCATCTTCATCAATATGCTCCTTTCTGCAATAAAACTGCTGGAATTGTCTTTAAAAGTATCATAAAATCAAGTTCCCATGACCAATTCTGGACATAAAATAAATCAAGTTTTATCATCTCATCAAATGGAAGTTCTGCTCTTCCTGAAATCTGCCATAGTCCTGTTATTCCGGGTTTTACCCTTAATCTTCTTTTTGCTTCTTTATCATAATGTTCTGCCTCCCATAAAACCTGAGGTCTTGGACCAACAAGAGACATCTCCCCTTTTAAAACATTCCAGAGTTGCGGAAATTCATCCAAACTTAATCTTCTTAAAAATCTTCCAACTCTTGTAATCCTTGGATCATTTTTCATTTTAAAAACAGGACCTTTTCTATCTGATTTATTTCTCAACTCCTCTAAAATTTCATCAGCATTTTCAACCATTGAACGAAACTTAACAAATTTAAAAATTTTCCCTTTTTTCCCCATTCTGTATTGCCAGTAAAAAACAGGACCTTTTGAGTCAAGTTTTATAAGAACTGCTACTATTAAAAATGGAATTGAAAGTAATGAAATAAGAAGTATTGAAGCAAACACATCAAATAAATTTTTCAAAAAGAGATTTATTCCTGAAAGGGTTGTTGGTCTTAAATTAAGAACAGGTATTCCAAGAAGCGTATCCATTGCAAGGTCTCCAAGACGGAGTTCAAGTATATCAGGTACAACAGAAAATTTTATACCAAGTTCCTCACAGATATCTGCCAAATCAAGAACATATTTATGGTCTATTGGAAAAAAAGCAACAATAACCTCCTCTATTTTTCTTTTTTCAATAATCTCTTTTACTTTCTGAGAAGGAATCTTCTCCCCTATTATCAAAGAAATTCTATGATGTCTTTTAAATCTTTCCTTAATTGCTCTCACAATTTTTCCCTTTCCAAGAATTAAAATTCTTGAAGGATAAAAGAAGATTCTAAAAAAGTT
>QMOP01000021.1 GCA_003650255.1 Caldisericota bacterium | reverse complement strand
TGTTTGTATAAAACAGGTTCCTGATACAACGGATGTTAAGATAAATCCTGAGACAAATACTCTTGTAAGAGAGGGAGTGGAATCAATTATAAATCCTTTTGACCTTTATGCAATTGAGGAAGGTGTTAGGTTAAAAGAAAAATATGGTGGAAAGGTTACTGTTATTACAATGGGACCTCCTCAGGCAGAAACTGCTTTAAGGGATGCAATAGCAGTTGGTGCTGATGAGGCAATTTTAATTTCTGATAGAAACTTTGCAGGTTCAGATACACTTGCAACCTCCTACACTCTTGCAAGAGCAATAAAAAAGATTGGAGAGTATACTCTTGTTATTTGCGGAAAACAGGCAATTGACGGAGATACAGCGCAGGTTGGACCTGAAATTGCTGAAGAACTTGATATTCCATGTGTTACTTATGTAAGTAAGATAAGAGAGATTGGAGAAAATTATATTATTGTTGAAAGAATGATGGAGGAGGGAAAGGTTGTAATAAAGATGCCTCTTCCTGCTTTGATAACTGTTGTAAAGGAGATAAATGAGCCACGCATTCCTTCTTTAAAAGGAAAGATGAAAGCAAAAAAGATTCAAATTCCTGTTTTTAATGCTGCTGACCTTGCATGTGAAATGGATAGGATTGGACTTCAGGGTTCACCAACAAAGGTTGTTAAGGTTTTTGCTCCTCCTCAGAGAAGTGGTGGAGAGATAATTCACGGAGATCCTGAACATCAGGTAAAAAAACTTGTTGAAAAATTAAAAGAGGATGGAGTTATATAATGATGAGAGTTGACCCTGAAAAGTGTACTGGTTGTTCTTTATGTGTGAGGGCATGCCCTTTTAATGTAATTGAGATAAAATTAAGAACAGAAGCAGGTCTTCCAGAACATCCAAAATTTAAAAAGATTGCTGTAATTCTTGAAGGGTGCACTCTCTGTGGTGCATGTGTTGAGGCATGTCCATTTAAGGCAATTGAAATAAAAAGAGAGGAGAAAAAGGAAATTGATTTAAGTCAGTATCGTGGAGTGTGGGTTTTTGCAGAACAGAAAAATGGAAAAGTTGAACCTGTAACATATGAACTTTTAAATAAAGCAAGAGAACTTGCAGATAAACTTGGTGAAAAGGTAAGTGCAGTTTTAATTGGAGACGGAGTTAGAAATGAAGCAGAGGAACTTATTTTTAGAGGAGCGGATAGGGTTTATCTTATTGAGGACTCTTCATTAAAGAATTTTGTTGATGATGCATATACTTCAATAATATCAAGATTGGTTTTAGAAGAGAAACCTGAAATTTTCATATTTGGAGCAACAACTATTGGAAGAGCACTTGCTCCAAGAATTGCAGCAAGAATTAAAACAGGATTAACTGCTGATTGCACTGGTCTTGATGTTGATAAGGATAAAAGAATTCTCTTACAGACAAGGCCTGCTTTTGGTGGAAATATTATGGCAACAATAAATACTCCAGATAAAAGACCACAGATGGCAACAGTAAGACATAAGGTTTTTAAGGAAAGTGATAGAGATACCTCAAGAAAAGGGGAAATTATTGAGAAAAAGTATCCTCAAGAAGTTTACACTTCAAAGATGGAAATTTTAGAGTTTATCCCTGATTTAACTCAGACAGTTAATATTGCAGATGCTGATATAATTGTTTCAGGCGGTAGAGGAGTTGGAGGGCCTGAAGGTTTTAAAGTTATTCAGGAACTTGCTGATGTTCTTGGTGGTGCTGTTGGTGCAAGCCGAGCAGCAGTTGATTCTGGATGGATTCCTTATTCACATCAGGTTGGACAGACAGGGAAAACTGTTTGTCCGAAACTCTATATTGCCTGCGGAATTTCTGGACAGATTCAGCACCTTGTTGGAATGCAGTCATCAAAAATAATTGTTGCAATAAATAAGGACCCAAATGCACCAATATTTAAAGTTGCAAATTATGGAATAGTTGGAGACCTGTTTGAGGTTATTCCTTTACTTGTTAAGGAGCTTAAAAAAAGATAGTCCAGATTTTTACTTATTTTTATAAATTTTTTCAAATTTTTGTATTTTTTTGTTTGACAAGTTATTTTTTATTTGTTTAAATTGAGGGTAGAAGGGGGAGTAATTGGAAAATAGAGAGGATTTACCGAAAAAAGTAAGGGAATTAGAGGAAGCATTAAAGAAGGTCAAAATATCAAGTGGAAGGAGTATAAGTGAAGTTGTAAAGAAATTTGAGAAGGAAAAAGAGGAGTTAATAAATAGAATAAAGGAGTTAGAAAAGGAAAGGGCATATCTTGTTGCAAGAAGCCAGATAGAACTTGTAAAGGCAAAAAGAAGAATCAGAGAAAAGGAGGATAGTTTAAGGAGATGGGAGGAGAGTTTAAGGGAAAAGGAGAAGAGTTTAGAGGTTGAGAGGGTAAGGATTGATGAACTTCTTTCAAGAAAGGAACAGGAGATAAGAGGATTAAGGATAAAGTTAATTGAACAGGAATCAAATTTAACTGCAAATTTCAACAGGAAACTTGAAGAAAAGGAAAGGGAGATAGCATCTTTAAAAGAGGAGATTTTATTTTTAAAGAAAAAGATTGAAGAAGAAAGAGAAAGATGGAATGAGACCTTATCAAGCAGAGAAAAGGATTTTATTGCAAAGGAGAAGAGATTAAATGAATTTATTAATAGAGAAAGAGAAAATTTTTATCAGTCAAAGAAGGAGTTTGAAAGGCAAATGCTTCAACTTGAAAATCTTTTAAAGGAAAAAGAAAAGGAGATAGAGGATTTAAGAAATAGATTCTCAGATGAGATATTTAAGAGGGAAGAGGAATTAAGAAGCACAAAGGTAACATTTTCAGGAGAAATTTCAAATCTTAAAAACGAGTTAAAAAATAAGGATGAAAGGATAGAGGAGTTAAGAGGAGAGATTGAGATTTTAAGGAAAGGAAGTGAAGAAGAAAAGAAGGAGTTGCTTGATGATTTTAAGAATAAAGAGAGTAAGTATCTTGAGGAAATAGGAGGATTAAGAAGCAGGATTGAGGAGTTAAAGGATGAGAATGTAAAATTGAAGGAGAATTTTGAGAAGGAGATATTTAAGTTAAAAGAGGAAAACAAAAACATTCTTAAATCTACAAATAATGAGATTGAGACATATAAGAAACTTATTCAGGATAAGGATGGAGAAATAGAAAAATTAAGAAAAAATCTTGAAATAGAGAAGCAGAAATCTGAGAAGGTTTTAATTGAAAAGGAAAATGAGATTGAAGAACTTAAAAGAAGGATTGGAATTGAGAAAAAGAATTTTGAAAGAAGTAAAAGTGAATTTGAAAAAAAGATTGTTGAGATAACCCATAAGAATGAAATAGTAATTGAAGATTTGAAAAAGAGAAATGAAGAGTTGATGGATGGGTTGAGAAAAAAGGATGTTGCAATAAATGAACTTGAAAATCTTTTAAACAGTGAAAGGACAAAATTAAATCTGAAAATTTCCTCTCTTCTTGATGAGAATGAAAGATTGAAGGAGAATTTAAATAAAATTGAGTTGAATTACAATTTAAAAATAAGAGAAAAAGATGAGGAAATATCAAAATTAAGTGATGAGATTAGGGAAATAGAGAACCTTTACAAAACAAAAATAAGGGAACTTGAGTATGAAAAGGAGAAGATTTTAAATGATTTTGATGTTAAGAAGGAGGAATTTAAGAGGGAAGTTTCTTTAAGGGATAGAGAGATAGAGAGATTGAAAAATGAGATTTCGAATTTAAAATTAAAATATTCGGTCCTTGAAGAAGAATCAAAGAGGGAGAAGGAAAGAATTGGAGTTGAGTATGAAGAGAGGATAAAGATTTTAAAAGATGAGTTTGAGAAGGAAAAGAAAAGGTTTCTTGAGGAGATAGAGGGATATAAAAAGGTTATAAAACTTAAAGAGGAAGAGGCAAAGAGGGAAAGGGAGGAGTTGATTGCTCAAATTGATGAATTAAGAATAAAAGCATCAAAGGAAAGGGAAGAGTTTGAAAGGGAGATTGAGGAGAAAACAGGATATTACCATATGGAACTTGACAATTTAAGAAAGGAAATTAAATTAAGAGAGGATGAGATACAGCGTTTGAAAGATGAACACAGAAAAGAAATTTTCGTTTTGAAAGAACAGGCAACATTGAGGGAACAGGATTTGATGAATCAGAATAATCTTTTAAAGGAAGAGATTGAAAATTTAAAGAATTATTTTGAGGAGAAAAACAAGGAAAATATGAATGTAATTGGGGAGTTGAAAAATGCAATAAAAGAAAAGGAAAATGAAATTTCTATTTTGAATGCTGAGAAAGAAAGGAAAGAGATTGAAGTAACAAAGCTTAATATGAAAATTAAAGAACTTGAGGCATTACATGATAAACTTATTTTTGATAAAGAGGAAGCGATTAAAACAAAGGAAAAAGAATATGAGGGGATATTGAGTGAATTGAGAAAAGAATTAAACGAAAAGGAAGAGGAAATCAATTCTTTAAAAGAGGAAGTTAATTCTTTAAGAATTAAACTTGATGAGGAAAAAGAAATTTTTGAGAATGAAAAGGAGAATTATCTTTTAAAGATACGAGAACTTGAGGATGAGAGATTGAAATTGCAGGGAGAGTATGAGGCAAATCTATTAAAAATAGAAAAGGAACACAGTGTAGAGTTTGCAAAACTTGATGAAGAACTTAACAATTTGAGGAAAAAACTTGAAAGGGAGAGGGAGATATTCAAGATGAGGGAAAGGGAACTTGAAAATATAATTTCATCCATGAAAGAGGAGTTTAAGGAGAAAATGGATATACTCTCAAAGAAGAATGCTGAAAAGGAGAAGAAGAATGAGGAGATAAAAAAGATTCTTTCAATTGAGATAGAGAAATTGAAAGAGGAAAAGGAAAAATTAGAGGAGAATTTTAAGAGGATTCTTGATGAAAGGGAAAAGGAGTTTGAATTGAGGTTAAGGGAGAAAGAAAATGAAATTGCAAAGATTGAGAAGGAGATTTTAAAGGAAAGAAAAGCATGGGGTGAGAGGGAGGAGGCATATAAGAGAGAAATAAATACACTACTTGGTAGGATTGAGGAGATTACAAGGAAAAATAAAGAAATTGTTGATGCTTTAAAAGATGAAGCAAATAGATTGAGGATGAAACTTGTGGAGGCGGATGAGAATTTGAAGAGGGAGAGGGAGATATTTTCTTTAAAAATAAGAGAACTTGAAAAGGAAATAGAGGAGAGGGAAAGAAGATTAAAGGAAAGGATAATGGAAGAAGAGGAGAGAAGGATACTTCTTGAAGAGGAGATGAGAAGAAGAGAGGAGAGTTTTAATAATGAGGTAAATATTTTAAAAAGGGAGCACGAGATGGAGATTTCAAGGATGATAAAGGATATAAATGATTTGAGAGAAAGAAATAACGAGATGCGTGAAAGATATGAGCAACTTTTAAGGGAAAAGGAGGACCAGATAAATAACTTGAAGAGAGAATATGAGGCAAAGATGGAGGAGATAAGGAGAGAATATGAAGCAAGATTAAAAGATGTTCTTGATATAAACAGAGCGCTTGAAGAGGAACTTACTGAAGCAAGAAGGAGGATAAGGGAGGAGAGGAGAAGGTTATGAAGGAGAATAAGGAAAAGGATTTGAAAGGAATAAAAGAAGCACTTCAGAGAGAGATTGAATACTGGAGGGATAGATTTGAAGAGGAGAGAAGAAGAGCAAATGAAAAGATTTTAAAACTTGAAGCAGAGAATTTAAGTTTGAAAAAGGAATTAGAAGCAAAAATTAAAGAGTATGAATTGAAGTTAAAGGAAAGGGAGGAAAGATTAAGGGAACTTGAGAGAAAGATTGAAGATGAAAGAACAAGATGGGAGGAGATTTTAAGGGAAAGGGAGGAAGAGGCACAGGCAATAAGAGCTGAGGTTGCTGTAAAAGAGGCAGACATAAATGAGGTAATTTCAAGGAAAGAGAGGGAAATAATTGAATTAAAGAATTATCTCAATACAAGAATTTCTGAACTCAATGAAAAGTATAAAAGGGATAGGGAAGAGTGGGAAAGAAGGATTGAAGAATTAAATAGAGAAAGGGAAAGATTAATTCTTGAGAAAGAAGAAAAGGAAAAGGAATTGTTTTCATTGATAAAAGAAAAGGAAAAGGAGATAGAGAGATTAAGGAGTGAGATTGAAGAGAAAGAGGATGAGATAGGTCTTATAAGAGGAGAAACAGTATTAAAGATTGAGGAGATAGAGGATAAAATCAGGGAGAGGGAAAAGGAGATTGCTTCTTTAAAAGCAAGGATTCAGGAGGAGAGGATTCTTTCAGAAGAGAGATTAAGGAAAAAGGATGAAGAAATAAAGATTTTAATGAGGGATATTGAGAATTTGAAAAAAGATTATGAAGCAAAGATTCGTGAAAAGGAGATAAAACTTGAGGAACTTGAGAAGGCACTGAAGCATGAAAGAGAAGTAAATTCAAGGACAATTCAGGAACTTCAGGAAGAAAAGAATATCATTCAGGCAGAGGCAAGTTTAAAGGAGATGAATTTGGTTGAGGAGAAAAAGAAACTTGAGGATGAAATAAATAATTTGAGGAATAAAATAGAAGAAGAAAGGAATAAACTTCAGAATGAAATTTTAGAGAGAGAAAAAAGGATAAAAGAGATAGAAGAACGAATGAGGGAGCAGGAGGTTGAATTTAATTTAAGATATACAGAACTTATGCAAAAAAAAGAGGCAGAAGAAAATCAGTTAAGACAAGAGATAGAGTGGCTTAAATCAAGAATAAAGGAGGAAAGGGATTCATATTCAAAATCACTTGAGGAGCATGATTTAAGATATGAGGAACTTAAAAAGGAAAGGGATGAGATTGCAAGAAAACTGCTTCTTGCACAGAAAGAACTTGAAAATCTTAAAAGTTTAATTGAAGAAGAAAGAAAGAAGAATGAGAGGATTTTAGAGGATAGACTTAAAGAGATTGAGATACTTCGTTTAAAACTTGCTGAAAAGGAAGAGGAACTCTTAAGGGAGAAATCAAGAACCGAGGAAAAACTTATGGAGTTGAGGGATAGATGGGAGGAGGAAAGGAAGAAATGGGAGGAGGGGTTAAGATGGGCTGAGGAAGAGGTTAATAATAGAAGTATTGAGTTTAGAGAGAATGAGAAGAGATTAAGGGAGGAGTTCCATTCAAGGGAAATTGAGATTTTAAAAGAGAGGTCAAAACTTGAACAGGATATAAGAGAACTTGCTCAGAAGATTGAGAATTTAAAAGAGGAGAGGGCAAACATTTTAAGAGAAAAACAAAAGGAGATTGAGGAATTAAAGGAGAATCTTAAAAAGAGGGAGGAGGATTTAAAGATTGCTTATAGAGAAAAGGAGCAGGAGATAACAGAGTTAAGGCATAGATATGAGGATGAACTTTACAGGGCAAGAGAGGAACTTGAAAAGGAAAGAAGAAGGTTTTTAGAAGAGTTATCAAGGAAGGAAGAAGAAAAAATAAAACTTCAGGCAGATATTGAGAAAGAAAAAGCAGGGATTGAAGCAAGATTGAGATCAAAGGAGGAGGAGATAAATGCGTTGACTGAGTGGTATCACAGGAAAGAGATTGAGTGGAGAAATCTTTTAAGGGAGAAGGATAATGAGGTGAAGAATTTAAGAATTGAGATTTCAAACATAAGAAACCATTATGAAAAACTACTGGAAGAAAAGACAAAGGAGATAGAGACAGTATCATTTTCACTTCAAAAAGAGTTGGATGTTTTGAGAGAAAAGTATGAGAATGAAAAAAGGATTCTACTTGATGAAATTGAGAAAAAGAATAGAGAGATTGCAGTAAAAACCGCTCAACTTCATGAAGAGGAGGAGAGAAGAAGGGCATTGATAGAATCATCAACAAATGAACTTATGAAATTAAAGAATAAATTTGAAGAGGATATAAAGAGAGAGGAGGAAAGATTCTTAAGGGAGAGGAATGAATTAAAGGCAAAATTAGAAAGTTTAAATGAGGAGATTTCAAGATATAAGATGATAATAAGTTTGAGGGAAGAGGCGTTAAAGCATGCTGAGATTGAAAAACATGAGGAGGTTTCAAAATTAAAGACAGATTTTGATAAGGAGAGAAAGAGGTTTGAGAGTTTGATTGCAAGTAAAGAGGATGAGTTAAGGAATTTAAGGAGAATAATAGATGAGAGGGAAAGAGATTACAGGATAAATGTTGAAAGAAAAACAAGAGAGTATGAACTTGAAAGGGCAAAACTTACATCAAGAATAAAGGAACTTGAGAATACAGTTGAAGCACTGGAGAAAGAGATTTCTGCATTAAAAGAGGAAAGGAATGTTTTAAGCGAGAAACTTTCAAAGATTCAGAGTGAATGGGAGGAAAAGTATAGAAGGAGTATTGAGGAAAAGAATAAAGAAATAGAGAGTTTGAAATCATCAATGTTTGAGATAGAGAAAAAGTATCATGAAGAGATTTCAAGATTGAAGGATGAACTTTCAAGAAGGATAAGTGAGAGGGATTCAATAAAGGGTGAACATGATAAGATTTTGAGTGAATATGAAGGAAAGGTTCAGGAACTTACAAAGGAAATAAATTCTCTTAAGGAAAGTATAAAAGAAAAGGATGAGAAGATTTCGCAACTAAAACAGGAACTCATGAGTGAGGAGTTGAGGGGAGAGAGGGTAAGGGTTGAGGAAGAGAAGATAAAAAGGGAAAGGGAGAGGTTGCTTCTTGAAAGAAAGGAAATTGAAGATGAAAGGAAGGAGTTTGAAAGGAAATTGAGGGAAAAAGAAGAAGAGATTTCAAGATTAAACTCTTTTAAGAGGCAACTTGAGGATTCAATTCAATCACTTTCAGCAAAACAGGATGAGATAAAGGAAAAACTCTTTTCACTTGAACTTGAAAATAAATCCTTAAAACTTGAGATGGAAAAAAGGATGAAAGAGTTTGAGATGGAGAAGGAGTTATTTAAAGAAAAAGAGAAGACATGGAATGAAAGGTTTAGAGCAAAAGAGGATGAGATAGAGTCAATAAAAAGAGAGTTTCAGGCACTTATGAAGGAGAGGGTTGGAGAAAAGGAGATTGAGATTGAGAAACTTACTGAAAAAGTAAAATCACTTATGAGAGAAATTGATAGAGAAAAAGAGGAAAGGGAAGAACTTGTGAAAAAACTTAAAGATTTAAGCAGAGAGTTTGAAAGAAAGGAATATGAATTTTTCAGGGAAAAGCAGGATTTAAATGAAAAGATAAAACTTCTTGAGATGACAAGAAAGGAACTCCTTTCTGAGATTGAGAAAAAGGATAAGGATTTAAGATATCTTGTTGAAGAATTAAAAAGATTGAGGAAAGGTTTCTTTTCAAGGTTATTCGGGAAATAATTATTCCATCCAGAGGACAATTATAAAATCCTTTTTTAGATTTGAATCATCTCCATTTAAAGGAAATATTGAAAAACCCTGTTCATCAGGTGGTCTTAAATCTTTTGTTGTAATTTTGAAAGAAAACCCATAATCACCATATCCTGGATTTGAATCGCTTGTAAAAGGAACCCCATCCTCAACACCTTTTGGCCCCATTGAGATGATTGCACTTGCCATATCCTGCCATGATAATCCTGATTCAGATGTTGTATAATCCCTGTATAAGAATCTGTGTCCCCATGCATCCCTTAATATGTTTTCATCCCTTATATAAGGACCAGCCCAGTTGTCAATTTTTCCGTCATTGGGGTCCTCATCCTCAGTTGAAAAATATGGTTGTCCTGTTACAAGATAATTATACCAGTCAAGTGTTGAATAGTTTGCAGTATACAATGCACTTGGATGGTCTCCAAATCCTAACCCTTGAGTTCTTGCTTTTTTTGGAAAGGAGTTTACATCAGCATAGTAATTTTTAAGAGCAACCTCTAATGCCTTCATCCTTCCTTTTGTCTGTTCAATTTTTGTATTCATAATTGTATCACCGAAATAGTATGTTCCCATAATAGATAAAATACCAAGAATTGCTATTATGAGTATAAGTTCGATTAGAGTAAATCCTCTTTTCATCAAATAAAATTATACAAAAAATCTGTTTGATTTTAAATCCTATATTTTATAAAATTTTTCAAAATGGCTTACAGAAGAAGAAAATATCTTGTCAATAAAGCATATCAATTTAGATACTCCCTTTTCCTTATATTTCTTATTATGGTTCTTTTTCTCATAGTTGCAATATCCACATATTATCTCGTATATCCAATTCTTTCAAAACAGTTTCTTGGAGCAATAACAGAGAAGCAGGCAAATGCTGTAGCAACAAGATTAATATTTTTCTATCTTATAGAAACATTGATTTTTATAATTTTTACTCTTATTCTTGCAATTCTTTTCTCACATAGAGTTGTGGGACCTGTCAATAGGTTTACTGCACTTGTTGATAGAATAAAAGAGGGAGATTATTCAATAAGGATTCATTTAAGGGAACATGATGAGTTTAAGAAACTTGCTGACAGTTTAAATGAATTATTTATAAAGATTGAAAATGATTTTAAAAAAATTAAGGAAATTATCGAAGATATAAGGAAAAAGGCAGAGCATATTGAGGATGAGGTTTTAAAGGAGAATATTATTTCCAAGTTAGATGAGATAAAAAGGGAACTTTCTTGATAGGAGTATTTGATTCCGGTTTTGGAGGATTAACAGTTTTAAATAGAATACTAGAAAAGGTTGATACTCCATTTATATATTTCGGTGATACAGCACATCTTCCTTATGGAACAAAATCAAAGGATGCTGTAAGAAGGTTTTCAATGAAAATTCTTGAGTTTCTTCTGAAGAAAAATGTTGATATTGTTGTTGTTGCCTGTTCCACAGCATCTTCATTTGCTTTAAATGATTTAAGAAAAAAAAGTAAAGTTCCTGTTATTGGAATGATTGAACCTGTTGTTGAGAGAGTTAAAAAAGAAGGATTTAAAAGGATAGGAATAATAGGAACACCTGGAACAATAAATTCAGGAGCATATTCTGAGAGTATAAAAAAAGAAGTATCAGATGTGAAAATATTAAATAAAAAAACCCCTTTATTTGTTCCCCTTGTTGAAGAGGGACTTACAGATGGAAAGATTACAGAGAGTATTGTAAAGATGTATTTAAATGGTTTTAAAAATAAAATTGATGCACTTGTTCTCGGTTGCACACATTATCCTCTTTTAAAAAGAGTTATAAAAAGGATTCTTCCAAAAGTAATATTGATTGACCCTGGAGAGGAGGTTGCTGATTTTATTAAGAGGAATTTTTCTGAAGTATTAAAAAATAAGAATAGGAAATCCATATTTTATGTAAGTGATGACCCTGAAAAATTTAAAAAGTATGGTAGGAGATTTTTTCATAGAGAAATAAAGGAGGTTAAACTCTCAAAATGTACAGAGTAGTTGTATCTGGAAGTTTCAGTTCAGCACACTATTTAAGGGGTTATAAAGGGAAGTGTGAAAAACTTCATGGACATAACTGGAAGATAGAAGTTGAAGTGGAGGGAGAGGAACTTGATAAAAAAGGACTTCTTATTGATTTTAAGAAACTGAAGAAAATTTTAAATAATATCCTTAATGAACTTGACCATAGAAATTTAAATGAAGTTCCATATTTTAAAAAGAAAAATCCATCAAGTGAAAATATTGCTTTTTATGTTTATAAAAAAATGAAAGAGAAAATAAAAGGATTGAAGATTGTAAGTGTGAGTTGTTGGGAGAAGGAGGATTCAAAGGCAATTTTTATTCCGTGATATTAAATATACTGTTTCTTATTCTTTCAGGTATTTCTATTGAGTTTAAC
>QMOP01000020.1 GCA_003650255.1 Caldisericota bacterium | reverse complement strand
TCTTGGAAGAGGAGTTAAAATTTTAACCAACTAATTTGTCAAACTCTTCAATTGTTATAGCAGGAAATGTTGTAAATCCTATTCCTGTCAATTTTGATAATTCAACAGATGTTTTAATTGCATCCTCAATTTTTGGAAAATCAATGATGAATGCAAGGTCAAAACTTCCAAGAAGAGCAAACATGTTTTCAATTTTTCCACCTGAATTTTTGATGATTTCAAGTGCTTTTTCTGTTCTTTTTGAGGAAATTTTTTCAATTGCTTCTTTTGAATACTTTCCAAGCATTAAGAATTTCATAGTATCACCTCCTTTTTGAAAATTTTAACAAAATTGATTGACACATTGCAAACTTTTATATAAATTTAAAAAATATGGATGAGGAAAGAGAAGAGAAAGAGGAAGAAAAAGAACAAAAGATTGATAACGAAGAAGAACTTATAGAAAAGATTGCATCAAAAGTGAAAAATTATGCAGTAGCAGAATGGAATGAGATAATAAGGTTTGTAAGAAGACCCTGGAGATTGCTTCTTGTTAATTTTTTACTCGGACTATTAAGAGGAATTGGATTTTTTCTTGGTATGACGATTGTTGGTGCAGTTGTTGTTGCTCTTCTTATTGGTATTTTTAAACCATTTATAAATAAAGTTGCCCAACTTAATATTCCTGTCATTTCAAACTTTCTTGCTAAGTTGATTAAGGAGATTCAGAATAATCTTAAGGTTTTACAAGGAGGTTGAAATGGTTGATGTAAGAAGCAAAGATTATGAAAAGTTTCTTGAGTTAAGACCTTTAAATGTAAAAAAGGTTTTTTCTGGAAGTAAAGTTGCTCTTGTAAGTGGAAGGGTAATTCACAAGGTTATGAAAAAGAAGCATGCAATTGCTCTTGCAGCAAACATAAGAAACTTTCTATCAGCATTTGGAGTTCTTCGTGCAGCAAAAAAACTTAATGCAGCAGTAATTTTGGAACTTGCAAAATCAGAGAATGGATATTGTGGTGTTCATTTTGACAATTTACCAGAGAAGGCAAGGGAGTATTCTGAGATGATTGGAGATGGTGTTGTTTTTTCTCTTCATATGGACCATTTTACAATAAAGAGTGGAAAGGAGAGGGATGAGGCAATAGATGTAATACAGGATGCAATAAGAAAAGGATGGACATCTGTGGCAGTGGACGCTTCACACAATCCTGATTATGAAAACTTAATCTATACAAGGGATGTTGCACTTCATATTCCTCCATATATTGGACTTGAAACAGAGGTTGGTGAGATAAGGGGGAAAGGTGTTCTTACAACTGTTGAAGAGGCACTTTATTTTATAGGTGGACTTAACTCATGGGGTGTCTTTCCGGATTATCTTGCAATATCAAATGGTTCAAAGCATGGAACATATGATAAAAGTGCTGGAGAGGAGGAGGGAATAGATTTGAATAGAACAAAGGAGATAGCAGATGCAATAAGTAAGTATGGAGTTTCAATTGCTCAGCATGGAATTTCAGGAACACCTCTTGATAAAGTTAGTAAATTTAAAGATTATGGAATACATAAGGGAAATGTTGGAACACTCTGGCAGAATATTGTTTTTGGTTTAAAGGTTGACCCTGATTCAGGAAATGCAATAATTGAAAACGATTCTTATGTCAAAGATCCTGATAGAGGAATACCGATGGAGTTGTGGGAGGAGATGGTTAAAGAGGCGGATAAGAGAGGTTATTCAAGGAAAAGTGGAGATTATAAGAAGCTTAATATAGTGTTCCATGATAAAATTATGAATCTTGATAAGAAGTACATTGACAGAATCGTTGATGAGACAGAAGAGTGGGCAGTGAAGTTTTTAAAAGCGTTTAACTGTGAAGATACAGCAGAGATGGTAATTGAGGAGGTTTTGAAAAATGGGGATTATGTTTATTTTCCAGAGGTTAAAGTGATTGAGGAAAGAGGCAAATTTACAAGAGAGAGTGCTCCAGATTATTTAGAGAGAAAAAGGAAAGAAGAAGGAGATTTCTCTGACTGAATGAGGATACTTGTAATAAATTCAAGGATATACAGTGTTGAGTATGAACTTCTTGAATTTCCACATGAAAAAATTATTGCAAGGGGAAGAATTGATAAGATTGGTGATGAGGGAGCAATTATTGATCATATAATTGAGGATAGAGAAGAGGAAAAGATTGTAAGGCCTGTTCATTCCCATGAAGAAGCAATAGGTGTGATAGTTGAAATTTTAACACATCCTTTATTTGGTGTTATAAAGAGTAAAAAAGAGATTGATGCTGTTGGTCATAGAGTTGTTCATGGAGGAGAAGATTTTCATTCTTCTTGTCTTATAACAAAGGATGTTATTGAGGGAATTAAGAGGAATATTGAACTTGCACCACTTCATAATCCCTTTAATCTGAAAGCAATAAATGCGAGTATGAAGATTTTTCCGAATATTCCTCATGTTGCTGTCTTTGATACCTCATTTTATCAGAGAATGCCTGAGAGAGCATTTTATTATGCTCTTCCACTTCATCTTTATAAACTTTACAGAATAAGAAGATACGGATTTCATGGGATAGCTCACAGATATTGTCTTGAAACTGTTTGTAAAGAGATGCAAGTATCTTCAAAGAGGTTAAAAATAATTTCCATATATCTTGGAGAGGGTTCATCAATTACAGCAATTAAGCATGGTTTTCCAATAGATACTTCAATGGGTTTTACTCCTTTAAGTGGTCTTGTGATGACAACAAGATGTGGAAATATTGACCCTGAAATAATAATTTATCTCTGTAAACTTGGTTATAAGATTGTTGATGTTGAAACACTTTTACATCAGGAGTCAGGAATTCTTGGTGTTTCAGGTGTAAGTGATAATATGAAGGAGGTTATTGAAGAGGCAAAAAAGGGTGATAAAAGGTGTAAACTTGCAATAGAACTTTTTGTCTATTCTGTGAGAAAATACATTTTTTCCTATTATGGAATACTTGAAGGAGTTGATGTAATTGTTCTTACAGGTGGAATAGGAGTGAATTCTCCCTATATAAGAGAAAGGATTTTTCAGAATATGGGTTTTATTGGACTGAGGATTGATAAAAGGAAAAATGAAAAAGTTACAGGAAGGATTGGAAGGATTGATGGAGGTAGGAGTAAGGTTAAGGTTTTTATTGTTCCAAGAAATGAAGGAGTTCTTATAGGAAGGGAAGTTTTTAGAGTTGTTAAAGGGAGGAAGGGATGAAGTTTTTTATTCTTTTCTTTTTAATTTTTTCCTCATGTAAAAAAGAGGAAAGAAAAGTAGAGAGGATTGTTATTGAGAAAAAGATTAAAAGGATTCAGGTAAAGAGTGAAGCATTTAATAATGGAGAGTTTATTCCAAAAAAGTATACCTGTGACGGAGAAGATATATCTCCCCCTCTTGAATGGACAAAAGTTGAAGGATCAAAATCTTATGTAATAGTTGTTGATGACCCTGATGCACCTCTTAAAAGATGGATTCACTGGATAGTTTTTAATATTCCACCAAACATAAACTCTCTTCCAGAAGGAGCAGATAAAAATTATCTAAATAAGATTGGAGCAAAATTGGGTTTAAATGATTTTGGAAAACTTGAATATGGTGGACCATGTCCTCCAGGTGGAGTTCATAGATACTATTTCAAAGTTTTTGCTTTGAGAGAGAAAATTAGTGCTGAAGAAGGGATAGAGGAAAAGGAGTTGATGAATCTTATTGGTGATTATATAATAGGGAAGGGAGAACTTTTGGGAAAATACAGCAGATAAAAATTTTTATTGAAAAATGGGTGAAAAAATGTATAATATTTTAGTTAAACGTTTAACTTCGACGAGGAGGAGATATGGCTGATGTTGTTTTAAAAAATGTCTCAAAGATTTATAAAGGGGGAGTTATTGGATGTAAAAACATAAATTTAAGTGTAAGTGATAGGGAGTTCTGTGTTATTGTTGGACCAAGTGGTTGTGGAAAATCAACTACACTTCGTCTTATTGCTGGACTTGAGGAGATTACAGAGGGAGAACTTTACATTGGAGGAGATCTTGTGAATGAGATTCCTCCGAAAGACAGAGACATTGCAATGGTTTTTCAGGACTATGCTCTTTATCCACATATGACAGTTGAAGAAAATATGAGTTTTGGACTTCGTTTAAGGAAATATCCAAAGGATGAGATAAAAAGAAGGGTTATTGAAGCAGCAAGAATTTTAGAGATAGAGCATTTACTTTCAAGGAGACCGAAACAGCTTTCAGGGGGTCAGAGGCAGAGGGTAGCACTTGGAAGGGCTATCGTTAGAAAACCAAAGGTTTTCCTCTTTGATGAGCCGCTTTCAAACCTTGATGCAAAATTAAGAGTTCAGATGAGAATAGAGATAAAGAAGCTTCATTCAAAATTAAGGACAACAATGATTTATGTTACGCATGACCAGGTTGAGGCGATGACACTTGGAGATAAGATTGTTGTTATGAAGGATGGTTTAATTCAGCAGATTGATGATCCTCTTTCAATTTATGAGAAACCAAAAACACAATTTGTAGCAGGTTTCATTGGTTCCCCTCCAATGAATTTTATAAGAGTCAAGGTTGAGGATAAGGATGATTATATTTTAATTAAGGAAATTGGTGATGGGTTTAAGATTGTAATTGACAGAAATACATTTTCATATCTAATACCTTATAGTGGAAAAGAGATAACACTTGGAATAAGACCAGAAGACATTGTTGACAGAATCTTCTCAAAGATAGATACAAAGGAGAATGTTGTTGAAGCAGAGGTTGTTGCTGAGGAACCGATGGGAAGTGAAAATATTATCCATGCAAAGACAAAGAGTTCAAATCTTGTTATAAGGACAGATGGAACAAACAGGGTTAAAATGGGAGATAGATTAGAACTACTTTTTAAACTGGACAAACTTCATTTCTTTGATGTTGATGATGGAAAGAGGATAGAGTGAAAATTAAGAATAGAGTTTTAAGAGAGAATATTAACTCCTATCTTTTTCTCTTGCCATTTCTTGTCATTTTTTTAATCTTCCTTGCATATCCTGTGATATATTCATTTATCTTAAGTTTACACAGAGTAACTCCATATACTGATTTATATAATGTTTTTTCTGATATGAAATTTGTTGGTTTAAAGAATTATCTTAAACTTTTAAATGACTCCAAATTCTGGTGGTCATTGATAGTTACTTTTTACTATGCAATCCTGACAATTCCGGGAATGATAATTCTTGGACTCCTGCTTGCAATATTTTTGAATAACAAACTTCCTGGAGTTTCTTTTTTCAGAAGTGCATACTTTCTTCCAAATGTTCTTGATATCCTTGTTGTTTCCCTTATCTGGACCCTAATTTACAGTCCACATTTCGGAGTATTTGTGAGATTTTTAGAGTGGATAGGTATAAAGGGATTTTCAGAGAAAGGTATTCTTGGAAATCCAAGAACAGCACTTCCTGGAATTGCATTTGCAATGATTTTAAAAGGGTCTGGTTTTGGAATGATACTTTTTCTTTCAGCAATTCAAAATATACCTCATTCTGTTTATGAAGCAGCTGATATAGATGGAGCAAATGCATGGCAGAAACTTATTTATGTGACAATTCCACTTGTAAAACCCATAATACTTTTTCTTGTGATAATGGGAACAATTTCATCCCTCAATGCTTTTACAGAAATTTATGCAATGACTCAGGGGGGACCTTATGAGGTGTATTTTCTTGGAGAGATTCAGGGAGCAACAAAGGTATCAGGGTTTTATTTATTTGAAAACTGGGCTCAGATGAGATACGGATATGCTGCTGCTATATCTTATGTTCTCCTTATAATAACTCTTATAATTTCCTTGATAAATGCAAGGATTATGAGGAGGAAGTTTTGATAAATGAAAGAAGAATCAGGGAGTTTATTAAAAGAGTAATCCTTTTTATAATTCTTTCAATTGGAGCGATTATTGTCCTTTTTCCATTCTTCTGGATGTTATATATAGCTTTAAAATCTCCTGGAAAGGAGTTTGTTCTTGATTTTTCTTTTGTTAAACCATTTTATGCTAACTTTTTGAGAGTTTGGAAAAATGAGTCATTTCCATTTGGAAGATTCTTTTTAAATTCTTTAATAGTGGCAACTTCAGGTGCTACACTTACTGCATTATTCTGTTCAATGGGTGGATATGTTTTTGCAAAAAAGAATTTTTATTTAAAGGAATTTCTTTTCTGGATCATGCTATCAACACTTATGGTTCCTGGAATGATGTATATGGTTCCGCAGTTTGCAATTGTTACAAAACTTGGTTGGATAAATACATATAAAGGGATGGTTATTCCACATGTTGCAAGTGTATTTGGACTTTTTCTTTTAAGACAGCATATAGAGACAATACCTGATTCTTTAATAAGTTCTGCAAAGATTGATGGTGCGAGTGAATGGCAGATTTTTAGGACAATAATTGTCCCACTTTCACTTCCTGTCATAACAACTGTATTTCTCCTTACATTTTTATTTCAGTGGACGAACTTTCTCTGGCAACTTGTTGTAAATACTCCAGAAAGCATGAAACTTACACTTCCTGTTGGACTTGCTCTTTTCAGAGGACAGTATCAGACACAGTGGTGTCTTTTGATGGCAGCATCAAGTTTTTCAATAATTCCAATAGCAATTCTTTTCCTTATTGCTCAGAGGTTCTTCATAGAGGGACTTACTGCAGGAGCAATTAAAGGATGAGGTATATTTTAATTCTTTTCTTTCTTTTTTCCTGTTCAAAAGTAGAAGTTGAAAAGAAGAAGGAAGGTGTAAAGGAGATTACTCTGTGGGAAACCTATGGTGAGGAGGAGCACAAGGAGATTTTAAAAATTGCGAAGATGTTTGAGGAGAGAAATCCTGGAGTAAAAATAAATATAAGAAGAATACCATGGGGAGATCATCAGACAAAACTAATGACTTCAATGATTACAAATACTGCACCGGATATTGCAAGGGTTGATATAGCATTTATGCCAAGACTTGTTGCATCAAACTCTGTTCTTGATTTAAAGAAACTGGGTGAGGTAAATCCAGAGGATTACATTCCAGCAGCAATTCAGTCCTGTATATTTAAGAAGAATGGTGAAATTGGAATTTACGGGCTTCCTGACCAGATAACAGGCGTCTGTCTTTTTTACAATAAGAAGGCATTTAAAGAGGCAGGAATTGAAAAACCTCCTAAGACATGGGAGGAGTTTATTGAGGTTGCAAAAAAACTTACAGTTGATAAGGATGGAGATGGAAAGATAGATCAGTTTGGATTTGGAATGGATTATTCATTATGGTGGACGTTTCCATTTTTCAATACATTTGGTGTTAAGTTTTTAAGTGAGGATGGGAAAAAATGCCTTCTTGATTCTCCTGAAGGTAAAAAGGCACTTCAATTAAAAGTTGACCTTTACAGAAAATTTAAGGTTGAAGGTGGAGCATGGCAGTCAGGAGCAATTCCAGTTGATATGGGATTTATGAATGGGATTTATGCTATGATTTTTACAGGTCCCTGGAATGTGAAGAGGTTTAAAGAGGCAGGAATTGATTTTGGAATTGCTCTAATTCCAGAGGGACCTGCTGGAACTTCAACAAATGTTGGTGGAACTGATATGGTAATAATGAGAAAAGCAAAAAATCCTGAATTGTGTTTTAAATTTTTGAAGTTTCTTACTTCTCCTCGTATTCAAGCAATGTGGGCAATGGATTTGGGACAGATTCCAGTTAATGTTAAGGCGGTTCAATTTATTGATTTTTCAAAATGCCCTGAAGTGAAAATATTTTTTGAGCAGATGAAAACAGCAATTCCAAGACCAAAGGTCCTTTCCTATGACAGACTTGAGATGACAGTAAATCCCTATTTATATGCAGCACTTACAGGAAAGATGACAGTTAAAAAGGCTCTTAAAGAGATTAAGGAAAAAATTGAAAAGGATATACTTGCGGAAGAGTGATATTTCTTTTTTTTATTCTCTTCTCTTTTTCCTTTCCATATCATGAGATAACAATTGACGGAGATTTATCTGATTTTTCTTCTGATGAATTAATAGTTGATGATTCATCGGATTCATACAGTTTAAACAATTATATAAATGGAATTTATATTACTTGGGATAGATACAATCTTTATATAGGAATTGAATATAAACTTCAGGATGATAAAGGTATTTTACTTTATATTGATGTCAATCCTGAGGAAAAGGAAGGAGTAAATGATTTAACAAATATAAATAACTGGGATAAGGATGCATATTTTCAAAACAATTACATTGATTTTTTTTATGGTTCCTGGGAAGGAGATGATGGAAATTTTTACAGAGTTTATTCTGAAACTTATTCAGCGACAATTTCAGCAGAGTTAAAAACTGATTTTTCCTTTTCAAAACCAGGAACAGAAATAAAAATTTCCTGGCAGGAACTTTTTCCAGAATATTTTGGAAAGGTTCCAGAAAGACTTAAACTTTCTTTTTTTGCTGTACTTTGTGATGGTTCGGGGTTAATAAATGAAGATACAGGAGAATTTGTTTTAGTTACAGTTGATGGAGATTCGGATTCCATTCCTGACGATAATTTTAAGGAAGATTCAGGATTAAGGGATGTAAAGGTTTTACCGAGAATATTTACTCCAAATGGAGATGGAATAAATGATACTTTTAGAATTTCATTTAAAGTTCTTGCATCTGGAAATGTAAAAGTTTCTCTTTTTTCCCAGAATGGAAGAAAGATTAAGGATATTTTCAGTAAAAGTTATTCTGTAAGTAAGAATGAGGAGGTTAATGAAAATATTGAGGTTTCTTTAAGTGATGTTGATTCAGGGATTTACATAATAAATATAAATTTTGATGGTTCTGGAGAGATGAGGAAGAATGTTCCGGTTGTTGTTTTAAGATGATTTATTTTCTTTTTGTTTTGGGCCTTTTTTCTTTTTTTGATTTTAATTCTCCGAGTCCAAGGATTTACTCTCTTGGTGGATTTCAGTTGAATTTGTATGAGGATGTTTCAGATTCCCTCCTAAATCCAGCAAATGGAATAAGATATCCATTTAAGAAATTCTCAATATTTTATACAAAACCTTATAATACTGATATATACATTTCAATTTTTTCTCTGAGATATCCTCTTAAAGACACTGTTTATGATTTCAATCTTAAACTTAATGCTGTTTCTTCAGTTTATAATGAGATAGAATTAAATACTTCTGTTTCAAAATTTATAGGATGGGGATTAAATGGTGGAATAGGGGTTTCTCTTTACGGAGTGATTCTTGATTATGAGGGTGATAGTTCATTTACAGGAAATAAACTTCTTCTTGGTATCCATCTTGGCATCACAAAAAGGATTAAGAGATTTGATTTATCTATTGCCTTACAGAATTTGAATCAACCAGAAGTTAAATTTTCAAAAAATAGTTCTGAATATTCAAAGATTCGTTCAAAAGTTTTAGTTGGAATAGGAGCAAGAATTCTTCCTTTTGTATGGAGTGGTTTTACTATTTTTAAAGAAAAGGATGATTTTTCCTCTTCATTTGGTATTGAGGCAGGAATTGGGGAGGTTGTAAAATTCAGAATTGGGATGAATGAGGATGAGTTCAGATGGGGGGTTGGATTTTCTTTTAATAAGTTTAAGATTGATTTTGGTTTTGGTTCAAATGAGTTCTTAGGGTTTAACTGGATGGCAAATATAAGTTATGGTTTGTAGAATTTTAATTTTAGTTTTAATTTTGACAGAATTTGTTTTTTCTGCATCATGGATTGGTGGATTTTATGAGGCGCAGTTTGGATTTCTTAAAGAAGGAGATTACAGGTTTGCTGGATGGAGAAAGCATTATCTTAATATGAAACTATGGGCATCTCCTAAGGGCGGGGTTGAGACATATATGGAGGCACATGCATGGACAGATGACTGGAATAAGAGGAAGAAACTTTATTTTAATACAGGATTTATAAAACTGTGGCAGAAACCTTTTGATGTAAGATTTCTCTATAAATATCAGCAATTCTATCTTTATTCTCCACTTCTTTATGTTGTTGACCAGTATGAGTTTCAGGATACATCAAGCTCAATGGGATTTAGAATTGATGCTGGAAAAAGTTTCAATTTTATATTTTCAGTTCCATTTTCAAATGAATTTTTTTCGCAAGGGATCAGATTTTCAAGAAGGATTTATTTTCAGGATAATCTTTTTCAGTTTGGATTGAATCAACTTTATACAAACAGGGATAATTCAAAGAACAGTGTCTATAGTTTTGATTTCTCTTTTTTAAAAGGGAGATTCTCTTTTATAGTGGAAGGTGCGGGCTCAATTGATAAAAATGATAACTGGAATAAGAGAGGAAAAGCTTTTGAGATCGAGGCAAGGGATTTAAAGATTTTTAATTTTTATCTTACAGGGAAATATTACAATTATGGAGAAAACTTTATTTCAAGAGTTTCTAACAAGTTTTATTATCCATCCGGTATGATTGGAAGAATTGGAAGAGGAGGAGAGATAAAGTATCTATTTCCGAGGAAAGCAATTGATTTGATTTACAGATTTGACAATTACAAAACAAGATACAATGAGGATGTAAATGATTTGGATACATTTTATGATGAGTATAGAAGTTATTACTGGAGGTGGATCGGGATAAGAGTATATTTTGTAAAGGGGATTGATACAACCTTTGCTTTTGATTCATGGAGGGACAGGGATGGTGAGGAGAAAGGGACATTTTTTGAGATGAAGGCAGAAAACAGGTTTTCATATGTTAAGTTTCAATTTAGAATAAAGGATTTAGAGGATTTAACAGAACTGGGTAAAAGATATGTTTTTGCAGAAGAGATAAGAGTAAAACTCCTTAAAAATCTAAACTTTTACATAAGAAATGTTGAGGTTATTGGGAAAAAGAGGAGCTGGGTGAGTGGATTTTATCAGATTCACTATAATATTGGATGGGATTTTGATATTTATGTTGAATTTGGTCAATCAAATCACACACAGGACCTTGTTTACAGTGAGGAAGTTGTTGATAATAAGTTTTCTTATGATGGAAGCACCCATCCCTATGATGGAGTAAGGGAAATGTTTAGGGTTATGTTTCAGATGAATTTTTAATGGAGGAGGTATGATATTTATAATTTTTACTTTTTTAGTTTTTTCAAAAACTCCAATTGTAATAGACCCTTATATTGAAGAAGGAGAGGTTGTTTTTAGCCTGTATGTTGATGCAGGTAAAGTTACACTTGCTGGAAATTTCAATGACTGGAAGAAAGATGCAAATCCTTTAAATGAGGTGTCTCGCAATTTCTGGAAGTTAAAATTGAAACTTTCAGAAGGAAAATATGAGTATAAATACATAATTGATGGAGAGTGGATGAGAGGGGAGAACCTTAAGTTTGAAATTGTTAAGGTTGGCAAGGAGTTAAAGGTTATCGTTCCAAAAGTTTTTAAAAAGACAAATGTTCCATTTTCTCAGAGGATCGTTCTTTCTGGAAAGTTTGAGTCAAGGTTAAATATTGAGAAATCCACCCATACTTCCTATTCATATAAAGGAAGGGATAATATTTTAAATCTTGACCTTGACCTGAATGTATTTTTTAGAGAGAATATTCAGGCTTTTTTAAGAGGAAATGCTTTAACAGGAGAAAGCACAAAAGATATTGCACTTGATAAGGCAGTTTTTAAAATTCTTCTTAAAGAACTTTCAATAAGAGCATACTACAATACAAGGATTTTACCGGAAGAGGATTTTATTGGAGTTTTGAAGGAAAATGTGAGTTTAAGGAAGAAATCCCTTCTTTTTCCAGGAGAGATTGACATTGATACAGTTTATGGTTTGAATAGAACAGGATTGATTTTTGAATTTGAAAGGAAGAATTTAAAAGCAATCTTTAACTATTCTTACAGTGATAGTGATGGAAATGACATTTATTTTAAGTTTAAAAGAGTTCTTCCAGGAGGGTATATAAATGTAAGATTTTTGAATAGGTTTGGGGTTCCTTATAGATACTCATCTTATTACTGGTTTCCAAATCCTTTTGGTATCACAAAATCTCTTTCAGATTATGAACAACCATGGTATAAGGGAAGTGTAAATGAGGTAAATTATATTGGAGAGTTAAATTTGCCTTTTCTCTTTCATTTCAATTTTTATTCTGAGTTTCTTTTTAGAAATTCAAAAC
>QMOP01000019.1 GCA_003650255.1 Caldisericota bacterium | reverse complement strand
TTCAGTTTTAAGAATATTCCCGAATTATCTTTCGTTTTTTAATCTCTTTATCTCAAAATACAAAGCATGGTTTTATACTGCTGATTCAAATCTTGACTGGGGCGAGGATCTAAAAGGGGTTTCAAAGTTTTTAAAGAAAAGAGGAAATCCTCCAGTTTATCTTTCCTATTTCGGAACATCCTCTCCTGATTATTATGGAATAAAGTATATTGACCTGTATTCTGTTTCCTATGTTAAACGTTTGTGGAGATTTCCAAAAGTAAAAGAGAAACCAGAATATCTTGCAGTGAGTTTGACAAATCTTGCAGGAGTTTATTACAGAAATAAGGATATTTTTAAAAGTTTAAAGGAAATAAAGCCAGATTTCATCATTGGAAGAAGCATATTTGTTTATGATTTGAGAAAATTAAATATTTTTGTTGACAAAAGAGGATAAATTATGTATAAAAAACTTATATGTTATGATGACATTTTGTCAACACTTAAGACAGGAAAAAGGGTTATATATATTGACAATTCCACAATTATTACGCCAGAGGCAAAGGAAGCAATATCAAGGTTTAAGATTGAATTGAGGAGGAGAATTATGAGAAAGCCAATTATTGCTGGAAACTGGAAGATGCACAAGACATTAAAAGAGGCAGAGGAACTTGCAAATGGAATAAGGGATAGTGCAGGAAATCTTCAAGATAGAGAAATCGTCTTATGCCCACCTTTTACAGCACTTTTGACTGTAAAAAATGCAGTTTCTTCTTCAAACATAAAGGTTGGTGCTCAGGATATGTTCTGGGAGGATGAGGGTGCTTATACTGGAGAGGTTTCAGGAAAGATGTTAATGGATATTGGATGCGAGTATGTAATAATAGGGCATTCAGAAAGAAGGAAGTATTTTGGAGAAAATGACCAGACAGTAAATAAGAAGGTAAAGAAAGCACTTGATACAGGACTTACACCAATTGTATGTGTTGGAGAAACACTTGAGGAGAGGGAAAAGGGGATAACTATGAGTGTTGTAAGAAAACAGGTTCTTGATGGTTTAAAGGAAATTGAAAAGGAAAAGGCAAAAAATATAGTTATTGCTTATGAGCCAGTATGGGCGATAGGAACCGGAAAGACAGCAACTCCAGAGCAGGCGCAGGAGGTACATGCATATATTAGGAAGCTCTTGGGTGAAATATGGGACAATGAGATTGCTGAAAATATAAGAATTCTTTATGGTGGAAGTATAAAACCAGAAAATATAAAGGATTTAATGAAAGAGCCAGATATTGATGGTGGACTTGTTGGTGGAGCAAGTTTAAAAGCAGATTCATTTCTAAAGATAATATTTTATGATGAATGACTACTATTTGCCATTCGCCATTTGCTATTTGCTGTTTGTAGGAGGAAAAAATGAAGGAAATAACTGAGGAGATTTTAGAAAGATTAGAGAGGTCAAGAAAGCCGATAATATGTAATGTTTCAGCAAGGCATATGCATTTAACTCAGGAGGTACTTGAGATTCTTTTTGGTCCTGGATATAAATTGAGGAAATTGAGAGATTTGGTTCAACCGGGAGAGTTTGCAAGCAGAGAGAAGGTTACAATTGTAGGACCAAAAGGGAAAATAGAAAAGGTTAGAGTTCTTGGCCCAACCAGAAAATACTGTCAGGTAGAGGTTTCAAGAACTGACTGTTATGTTTTAGGAGTTCAGGCTCCTGTAAGGGACTCAGGAGATATAAAAGGTTCTGCACCTATAAAAGTTATTGGCCCTTATGGAGAGGTGGATTTAAAAGAAGGATTGATTGTTGCAAGAAGACATATTCATATGACTCCTGAGGATGCTGAGGAGTTTAAAGTAAAGGATAAACAACTTGTAAGAATTTATATTCCTACAAATGGTAGAAGTGTGATATTGGAAGATACACTTATAAGGGTTTCTCCAAAGTATGCTCTTGAATGCCATATTGATACTGATGAAGCAAATTCTGCTGATTTCAAATCTGGAGGATATGTTTATATTGTATAAAAAACAATTTACCATTTGCTATTTGCCATTTGCTATTTGCTGAATAGGAAGGAGGTAAAAATGGCTGAGTATCCAACAGAGGCACTTGGAATGATTGAGACAAAAGGACTTGTTGCTTTAATTGAAGCAGCAGATGCTATGGTAAAGGCAGCAAGGGTTAAACTTGTTGGCTATGAAAAGATTGGTGGAGGTTATGTTACTGTTTGTGTAAGAGGAGAGGTTGCTGCATGTCGTGCTGCCTGTGAAGCAGGAGCAGCAGCAGCACAAAGAGTTGGAGAGCTTGTTGCTGTTCATGTAATACCACAGCCACATCCAGACCTTGAAGGAAAAATGCCAATTTCTATTCCAGAGACATTGAAGAGGAATAAATAAAGAGGAAAGAGAAAACAGTAAGCAGAAAGCAAGAAAAAGGAAATGGAAGCTATTGGAATGATTGAGACAAGGGGATTAGTTGGAGTTATTGAAGCTGCAGATGCTATGGTAAAAGCAGCACCTGTAGAGATTGTAAATTATGAGAAAATAGGAGGAGCATTTACAACAGTTATTGTAAAAGGAAGTGTAAGTGCCTGTTATTCAGCAGTTGAAGCAGGATCAAGAGTTGCTGCAAGAATTGGAGAACTTGTCTCCTGTCATGTAATACCACAACCATATGATGAAGTAGGAATAATTTTTAACTTAAAATGAAAAACTATCAACTCTTAACTCTCAACTCTCAACTAAATCTACGGGAGGTTTTATGCAGTTTGCACTTGTCATAGGGAATGTTGTTTGCACTCAGAAGGATGAAAAGGTTCCAAGAGAGAAACTTCTTCTTGTTCAGCCACTTGATATAAACTGGAAGCCAAAAGGAAATCCTCTTGTTGCTGTTGATGCTGTTGGTGCAGGAGAAGGAGAACTTGTTTTGATTGTGAGTGGTTCTTCAGCAAGACAGACAAAAATAACACAAAATAGGCCTGTTGATACAACAGTTATGGCAATTGTTGATTATGTTGAAAAAGAGGGAAAGATTGTTTTTGATAAGCATAAGATGAAGTTAGTAAGTAGAAAACAGTGAGCATAAATTAGTGGTAAGGAGGGAGGATGGATAGAGCAGAGATTCAGAGAATTGTTGAGGAGGTTATAAAAGCAGTTTCTGGTTCAAAATCTTTAACGCTTCCACCAGAAGCAAAAGGGGATGTTCTTTTTGACAGGATGGAGGATGCAATAGAGCAGGCAGTTATTTCTCAGAAGAGATTGCAAGCGATGGGATTGGATAAAAGAAGGGAAATAATTGAGGCAATGAGGAAAGCAGCAAGGGAAAATGCAGAGAAATTGGCAAAATTAGCTTGGGAAGAAACAGGAATGGGAAGATGGGAAGATAAGGTTCAGAAAAATCTTTTAGCAGCAAATAAGACACCTGGAGTTGAGGATATTCAGCCGGTTATAGCGTATACAGGAGATAGGGGTCTTACTCTTGTTGAAAGAGCACCTTTTGGTGTTATAGGAGCAATTACTCCATCCACAAATCCAACCTCAACAATAATTAATAATTCAATTTCAATAATTGCAGCAGGTAATTCTGTTGTTTTTGCTCCTCATCCAGCAGCAAAGAGATGTTCACAGAAGACAATGTTGATTCTTCAAAGAGCAATAGAACAGGTTGGTGGACCTAAATCACTTATTGTAAGTGTGAAGGAGCCATCTCTTGAAGAGGCAGGAAAACTTTTTGAAGATAAAAGAGTGAAACTTCTTCTTGTTACAGGAGGTCCAGCAGTTGTTAGAAGGGCAATGCAGTGTGGCAAAAAGGTTATTGCTGCTGGTCCTGGTAATCCACCTGTTGTTGTTGATGAAACAGCTCTTTTTCCAAAATGTGCCTATGATATAATTTCTGGAGCAAGTTTTGATAATGGAATTCTTTGTACAGCAGAGAAAGAGGTTATTGTGGTGGAAAAGGCAAAGGATAAGTTTTTGGAAGCAATGAGAAGTGATAAAAGGGCATATGAGTTGACATCTTCACAGATGGATGAACTTGCAAAGATAAATATAAAAGAACCAGGAAGACCGGGCTGTGAAGGTGTTATGAACAGAACATATATTGGTAAAGATGCAAAGGTAATTGCTGAATCGATTGGTTTGAAGGTTCCTGAAGAGGTTCGTCTTTTATGGGGTGTAGTTAGTAAAAATCATCCATACATCTGGACAGAACAGCTACAGCCAGTTTTACCTGTAACTTTTGTAAAGGATATTGATGAGGCAATTGAATTTGCAGTTAGTGTTGAGCATGAAAATCATCATACATTTATAATGCATTCTCTGAATGTTGAGAATTTAACAAGAATGGCAAGGGCTTCTCAGGCATCAATATTTGTTAAAAACGGTCCTTCTTATATGGGACTTGGAATGGGAGAGGGTTATGCAACTTTATCAATTGCAACTCCAACAGGAGAGGGACTTACAAGTGCAAAAACGTTTACAAGACCATTGAGATGTGTTCTTGTTGATTATTTCAGAATAGCATGAAAACTGTTATTAGAAAAAAGAGTTTCCTTTGGGGAACGATCGCGTATGTGGCTCACTCTGGTTCAGAAAAAAGGAAAGGCGGTTTTCCCCTCAGGGGACGTTCGCGAGGGTGGCTCACTCTCTTCAGCGCCTGCCTGCCGGCAGGCAGGGTGGAATGCACAATGTCCTCGCTCGCAAAGCCCCTTCGGGAAAAACCGCCTCCCTTATACTCTCGCTCTATCGCTCTGTCAGACTGTCGCACTGTATGCGTCCTCGGACGTAAAGCCCCCTCAGGAAACTTTTTTTCTTTTATGTTGTGAGATGATAATAAAAAGATTGGGTTATGGTAAGGATATAATTGAAGAAATAGAGAGGGTCTGTAAGAAGAATAGAATAAAGAAGGGGTGGATATTTTTTATTGGTGCTTTTAAAAACTGTGAGATTGGTTATTATTGTCAGGATAAAAAGAAATATAAAAAAATAAAAATTAGAAAACCAGTTGAGATTCTATCAGGAAGTGGAAATCTCAGTTTAAAGGATAATAAGGTTTTTATTCATGCTCATGTTGTTCTTGGAGATGAGAGTGGAAAGGCATTTGGAGGGCATCTTTATTCTGGTAAGATTTTTGCATGTGAACTTTTCATAATACCCAGTAAAGGAAAAATTTTGAAAAGGGAGTTTGATGAGATAACAGGTCTTTCATTATGGAAAGAGTAAGTTTAATAAATAGAATTAAGAGTGCAGGAATTGTTGGATGTGGTGGAGCAGGTTTTCCCACACATGTTAAGGTGAACACAAAAGCAGAGATTGTAATAGGGAATGGTGCAGAGTGTGAGCCACTTTTAAGAGTTGACCAGCAGATGATGGAAAAGTATTCAGAGAAGATTGTAAAGGGACTTGAGTATGTGATGAGTATAACAGGAGCAAAAAAAGGATATATTGCCTTAAAAGGAAAATATAAGGAAGCAATCAAAAATTTACAAATTGCTATTCGCAATTCGTCATTTACAATAGAGATTTTTATTCTTGGTGACTATTATCCAGCAGGAGATGAGCAGGATATTGTATATGAGGTTACAGGAAGGATTGTTCCAGAGGGTGGAATTCCTATTATGGTTGGATGTGTTGTTGACAATGTTACAACACTTTATATGATAGCAGATGCAGTTATCTATAACAGAAATTTTATTTCAAGACCTGTCACAATTGGTGGAGCAGTTAAAGATCCAAAGACAGTATGGGTAAGAATAGGGACTTCCTTCAAAGAACTTATTGAGTATGCTGGAGGAGTTACAGAACCAGATTATGTTGTTATTGATGGTGGACCAATGATGGGAAATATTGTGGATGAGAATAGTGTTGTTAAAAAAACAACATCAGGAATTCTTGTTCTGCCAAGAGATTTAAGATTTATTCAGAAAAAATTAAGAAGTGATAGGGTTGAGGTAAGAAATGGGAAGTCAACATGTGACCAGTGTTTTGAGTGTACAATTACATGTTACAGAAATCTTCTTGGACATAATTTATATCCACATAAAATTATGAGAACACTTTTTCTGGAGCCAGAGAGTTACAGTGAGGAGTCATTACTTACAATGAGTTTTCTCTGTTCTCAGTGTGGTCTATGTGATTTATATTCATGTCCAATGGATTTATCTCCACGAAAAGTTTTTAGATTTATAAGACAGAAACTTATGGAAAAAGGGATAAAAAATCCACATAAAAGGAGTGATTTAAAAGTTCATCCTGAGAGAGATTTTAGAAGAGTAAGTATTAAAAGATTAATTGAGAGACTTGGGATAAAAAAATATGATAGACCTGCTCCTTTTGTTGAAGAGGAATATATACCAGAGAAGGTAAGAATTCCGCTTAATCAGCATATAGGAGCACATGCAGTTCCAAAAGTAAAAGAAGGGGATTCAGTAAAAGAGGGAGATTTGATTGCTGCTTCACCAGAGGAGAAATTGGGTGCTAATATTCATGCATCAATTTCTGGAAGAGTTACAGAGGTAAAAGATGAGTATATTGAGATAACAGGAGTTTAAAGAGGAGGAATAGATGGAAGCTGCAATAGGGTTGTTAGAATTGAATAGTGTTGCGAGAGGAATTGAGGTATGTGATAGTATGCTTAAGGTTGCTGGAGTTGAACTTGTTGAGGCACATCCTACCTGTCCTGGAAAATACATTGTTCTTATAACAGGACTTCTTGCTTCAGTTGAGGAGTCGGTTTCAAAAGGTATTGATACTGGAGGAGATTATGTTGTTGACCGACTTATAATACCGAATGTTCATCCTGAAGTAATTCCTGCAATAAGAGGGACAACAGATGTAAAGGAGATAGAGGCAATTGGAGTTATTGAAACATTTTCAATATCAAGTTGCATAATTGCAGCAGATGTTGCAAGAAAAGCAGCAGATGTAAGGTTAATAGAGATTCGTCTTGCAATGGGACTTGGTGGAAAAGCATATGTCACAATGACAGGTGAAGTAGGAGCAGTAAGAACTGCTGTTAATGCTGGATGCAATGCTTTAAAAGGTGAAGGAATTTTAATTTCAAGAACAGTAATTCCAAAAGCACATCCTGATATGGGAAAAGTAGTTTTATGAGGAGGTGAGATAATGAAGGGAGAATTTACTGCGGTATATGAGAAAAGAGGAAAGTGGTATATAGGATATATAGAGGAAATTCCAGGAGTGAATACTCAGGGTAGAACGTTAAAAGAGGTAAAAAGAAATTTAAGGGAAGCGCTTAAGTTAATACTTGAGGTAAATCGTGAAATCACTCGCAAAACTCTTTCTGGAGAAGAGATTATTAAAGAGTCAATTCATATTACAATTACAAGATGAAAAGGACAAAGATTTTGAAATACCTTAAAAAATTAGGGTGTATTGTTTATAGGGAGGGAAGAAGACATACTGTATTGTGGAATCCAAAAAATAATAAAACTTCTACTCTACCAAGACACACAGAGATAGATGATTTTCTGGCAAGGAAAATATGCAGAGATTTAGGAGTGAAGGAGATAAAGTAGATGGAGGAGAATTATGAGGATAGCAATAGGAAGTGACCATGCTGGTTTTGATTTGAAGGAGGAGTTAAAGAAGTTTCTTGAAAAAGAAGGATACGAGGTTAAGGATTTTGGATGTTATTCTAAGGATTCAGTTGATTATCCAGATATTGCTTTACTTCTCTGTGAAGCAGTGAGGAAGGGTGAATGTGAAAAGGGGATTTTACTTGATGGAACTGGTGGTGGAATGACAATGACAGCAAATAAAATTAAAGGTATAAGGGCTGTTTGTGTATACAATGAAATGACAGCAAGATATGCCTCCGAACATGACGACTGTAATGTTTTATGTATTGGAGCAAAAATGGTAGGAGACCTTCTTGCAAAAGAGATGGTAAAACTCTGGCTTACAACACCTTTTGGTGGTGGAAGACATGAAAGGAGATTGAATAAAGTAAAAAGAATTGAGGAGATGTATTAAAAGGTGATAAGGCTAAAGTATGTCTAAAAGATGAGAGTTATTCTTGCAAGTGATCATAGAGGATATGGGATGAAGGAAGAGATAAAAAAATGGCTTAAAGAAAAGGATATAGAATTTTTTGATGAAGGATGTTTTTCTGAAGAAAGTTGTGATTATCCTGATTATTCAATAAAAGCAGCAGAAAAAGTATCAAAAGGAGAATTTGATTTAGGACTTTTTTTCTGTCATACAGGTCAGGGTATGGTTATTTCAGCAAATAAGGTAAAAGGAGTAAGGGCAGCTCTTGTTTTTAAGAGTGAGATTGGGAAATTATCAAAAGAGCATAATAATGCAAATGTGTTGTGTTTTCCTGCTGGATATATAGATTTGGATGAGGTAAAGAGTGCAATTCTTGGATGGATTGAAGCAGAGTTTAAAGAAGAAAGACATAAAAGAAGAATTGAGAAAATTAAAAAATATGAAGAAATAACAAGTAACAAGGCTAAAGGCTAAAATGTATCCGGCAAAGGTTATTGGAAGAGTTGTTGCGACAAGGAGTTATGAAACAGTAAAAGGAAAGAAACTTCTTCTGATTCAACCAACTGACTGGTATGGAAATCCAAAAGGTGACCCAATTGTTGCAGCAGATAGTGTTGGAGCAGGAGCAGGTGAGTTTGTTTTTTATGTTAAAGCAAGAGAAGCTTGTTTTCAGTGGATGACAAAAGATGAACAAACTGTAGAGGAGATGCCACCATTTGATGCAACAATTATGGGAATAATTGATGGCGTTACATTAATTGAACATGATTCTAATGATGAATAGAGATATTTTAAAAGAAGAGGAAGGTGGTTTTCTCCTCAGGGGATGCTCGTCCCGATATATATCGGGAAGGAGAAGCGGTTTCCCCTTCGGAGGACGCTCGCGTATGTGGCTCGCTCTACGTCCTGCGGTAGAATGCCCTATGTCCTCGGACGTAAAGCCCCCTCAGGGAAAACCGCTCTCCTTATACTGTCGCTCTGTCGCTCTGTCAGACTGTCGCACTGTATGCATCCTCGCTTGTAAAGCCCCTTCGGGAAAAACCACCTACCATTTGCTATTCGCTATTTGCTATTTGCTATTAACTGTACCACTATGAAGGTCTGTAAGGTTGTTGGAAATGTATGGGCTACAAGGAAACATTGGGTTTTGAAAGGACTTAAACTCTTGCTTGTAAGGGAACTTGATGTTGAAAAAGGAGAACTTATAGGAGATATAATGCTTGCTGTTGATAAGAGTGTTGATGCTGGAATAGGAGATACAGTTCTTGTCATTGATGAAGGAAATTCTGCAAGACAGATACTTGAAAATCCAAGAGCAGGAATAAGAACAATAATTGCTGGAATTGTTGATGAGGTAAAAAAACAGGAAATTTATAAGAGGTATCATTGATGAGGAGGAAATATGAATAATAAGGATTTTGAAATTACCTGGGGAAGTGCTGGAAAGGATATTTCTCCTAAGGAGGGAAGTGTTAGAGTTGGAACTGCTGGAAAGATCCCCCCTGAAGAGGCAGTTCTTACATCAAGTTCAACAAGTGGAAAAGTTTTTGCTCCATGTCCTGCGTATAAGGATGGAGTTGAGTGTTCTGCATGCGGATTGTGTGTTGTAAGAAAAGAAGGAGAGGTAAGAGGAATAATTGCAGCAGGAGCAGGAAGGATATCTGCACTTCATCCTCAAAAGGTCTCTCCTGATTTAGCAAAGTATATTGACCACACTCTTCTTAAACCATCAGCAACTAAAGAGGATATAAAAAGATTGTGTGAGGAAGCAAAAAAGTATGGTTTTGCAAGTGTGTGTGTTAATCCTTCATGGGTTTCTTATTGTAAGAAACTTCTTCAAGGTTCAGATGTTAAGGTCTGCACTGTTATTGGATTTCCTCTTGGTGCAACAACTCCAACTGTAAAAGCAATGGAAGCAAGAGAAGCGGTGATGAATGGTGCAGATGAGGTTGATATGGTTATAAATGTTGGAGCATTGAAAAGTGGGGACTATCAACTTGTTCTTGATGACATAAAAGCAGTAAGAGAAGCAACTAAGGGAAAGATTTTGAAGGTCATAATTGAGACAGCATTACTCACTGATGGTGAAAAGGTTAAGGCATGTCAACTTGCAAAAATGGCAGGTGCAGATTTTGTGAAAACATCAACTGGTTTTGGTCCTGGAGGAGCAAAGGTATCAGATGTTGCTTTGATGAGGGAAGTTGTTGGTCCCTCTATGGGAGTTAAAGCAAGTGGTGGAATAAGAACAAAAGAGCAGGCAGAAGAGATGATTTCTGCAGGTGCGACAAGGATTGGAGCAAGTGCTTCTGTTCAGATTATAAAAGGTGGTGAGGGAAAAACAGATTATTAAAGAGCAGTGAGAAGGAAAGTGGTTTTCCCCTCAGGGGACGTTCGCGAGAGTGGCTCACTCTCTTCAGCGCCTGCCTGCCGGCAGGCAGGGTGGAATGCACAATGTCCTCGCTCGCAAAGCCCCTTCAGGAAAAACCGCCTCCCTTATACTCTCGCTCTATCGCTCTGTCAGACTGTCGCACTGTGTGTGTCCTCGTTCGTAAAGCCCCCTCAGGGAAAAAACCACCTGCCATTCGCTATTCACCATTTGCTATTTGCTATTTGTTATTTATAAAGGAGGTGAGTATGGCCGAGATGCAACTTGCACTTGGAATGATTGAAACAAAAGGACTTGTTGCTCTGATTGAGGCAAGTGATGCCATGGTAAAAGCAGCAAAGGTTACACTCTCTGGTTATGAGAAAATTGGTGGAGGTTATGTTACAACATTTGTAAGAGGAGAGGTTGGAGCAGTAAGAGCAGCAGTTGAGGCAGGAGCAGCAGCAGCTCAGAGAGTTGGAGAACTTGTAAGTGCACATGTAATTCCAAGACCTGATAATCAACTTGAGAAGATTTTACCACAGGGATAATTGAGATAGTGTAAAGGGCAAAGTGTAAGGGATAAGGGATTTAAAATATGGATGAAAAGGATTTGATATTTGATGTTTTGAGAGAAAAGAACTGGAAAAAGGAAGAAAGGAAAGGGAAATTTGGTTTTTTTGTTAAAGGAAATTATATAAAATCTTATACAAAGTTTCCGAAAAAGGAACTTATTGGAGAAAAAGAAGTGAAGGATTGGATAATGAAGGGAAAAAGAAGGGTGGTAGTTAAAAGGGGAACAATAATTACTCCTCTTGCATGGGAACTTATAAAAGAGAAGAATATAGAGGTGAAATTTGATTGAAGAGGTTTTAAAAAAGGTAAAGGAAAGGGAAGAGGAGTTTTTAAAGGTTATAGAAGAGGAGAAAAGAAAGATGGAGAAGGAGATAGAGGAGTATTCTGATCAACTTAAAAAAAAGAAAAAAGAGACACTCTCTGAAATAGAGGAAAAGGCAAAGATTATTGAAGAGAAAATTGTTGCTGAGGCAAAGGTTGAAGGAGATGTTATAATTGAAAAAACAGAGAAAGAAATTAAAGATTTGGAAAGGAAGTTTAATGAGAAAAAGGAAGATGTTTTGAAATGGCTATTTCAGAAGTAAAAAAGATTTATATAATGGGATTGAAAAAGGATGAGGATAGGGTTATAACATTTTTACAGGAGAAAGGTTGTATAGAAGTTTCGGATGCAGTTAAAGAGTTTGAAAAAAAAGAGGAAAAAGTAAGTTTAAAAGAGATAGAGGATTCTCTTAATAAAATAAAATTTATCTTAAACTCTCTTGGAGTTGATATAAGGAGGGTTTCTTTAAGGGGAAGGGGAGAGGAGAGTTTTGAGTTCAATAAGATTTATGAGGAACTTAAAACAATAGATGATGAGATAAGAAGAATTGAAAATGAAAAAAGGGAACTTTTAAAAAGAAAAGAGATTCTAAAAAATTTCTTATCATTTGATTTTCCTTTTATTTATTTAAAGTCATTAAAGGAGTTTAGATGTTATCTTGTAGAAATTAGAAAAAGGGAGATTGAAAAATTTAAGAATGAGATTTCAAAAATTCCATTTAAGTTTTATGAGGTTGCAAAAAAAGAAAAAGGAGTTTTATTTTACTGGGTTGTTGTTTCAAAGGATATAAATATTGAGGAAAAATTTAATGTTGTTTTACTTCCTGATATTGAGGATTCACCAAAAAAAGAGATTGAAAAAATAGATAAGAGATTAAAAGAACTTGAAAAAGAAAAACAGGAATTAAACCTTTCAAAGAAAAGATA